>CAYPQJ010000066.1:0-19311 GCA_964412835.1 uncultured Desulfobacteraceae bacterium
TCCGTGATGCTCTCCGGGATGTCGCCCTTGGAGATGCGGTCCACGTACTCGGCCGCCACGTTCAGCGGGCTGATAACCGCATCAAGGGTATCGTTTACACCCTGAACGATCCGGCGGTAATTGCCCTCAAATTTTTCCGCATCGGCCCGGGTATCGAGCTTGCCTTCCAGGGCGGCCTCTGCCAGTTCCAGAACCCCTTCGGTGACCTCCATCTCCTTGCTGATATCCAGCACATATTCAAGACCTCCTATAATGTTGCCGTCCTCGTCTTTCAAGGGCGCTCCGGAGTAACGTATCGGCAGATTGCCGGAAGGTAATTTGGCTACAGTGTCGCTGGTGCATACCATGTTGCTCTGCATGGCCTTTGCCACCTGACAATCGGGTGTATTACAGTGATCGGTGTTGAACAGACTGAAGCATTTCTGATTTAAGCAGGCCTCCGGTGTTTTGCCAACAGCCGCGGCCCCGGCTGCGTTCAGGTAAGTGACGTTGAATTCACGGTCAATTGCCATTACCGGAGTTGGAACAATGTCCAGTAAAACGACCTTTTTTTCACACTCTGTCAAGGCGTCTCTTAGTTCGGCAATCTGGCCGGTTGCGGCTATTGATGTTCCTGTTTCTTGTTCATCGGTCTTCATCTTGTTTTCCTCCTTTTTTTCCGGTTCCTCTGTTTCATCCGGAACAGAGCTTTCAAAAATGCTTTTACCTATCTTGCTCTCCATCTTCTTAACCTCCTTTTCCCTTAGTCTTTGTAATTCATTGCCCTTTTAGCCGTTCCCTCGGTTGCCCGTCGGCGAGTCAACAACTGGGGTACTCGACCATTTCACCACTCGACCACTCGACTATTTCCCTTTTTTTCTATTTCCCCCCCCTCGCTCCACATCGCTCCAACACTTCTCCCGCCAGCAAACCATAGGCTGCTGCCCCCCTTGACTTTGGGGCAAATTCAAAGACACTCTTCCCGAATGCGGGTGCTTCTGCCAATCGCACGTCCCTCCTGATCTCCGTCCCGAACACGTGGTTCCCATAGTGCTCTCGAATAAGACCGGTAATCTCCCTCGATATCCTCAAGGAGGGATTTACAAGTGTAAGGACAATCCCGAGCAATCCGGTCTGCACGCCTATACCCTTTTTCATCCTATCGATTCCGCTCATCACACCGATCAACCCCTCTAAAGCGAGATATTCAGGCGTTACCGGCACCATGTATCGATCGGCAGCAACCAACGCGTTTACAGGCAGCATTGACAATGAAGGCGGGCAGTCGCAAAAGATAAAGTCATATTGCCCCCTCACACCCTTCAGGCATTTTGAGAGTCTTTTTTCACGTCCGGGAACATCCGCCAGCATCAGGTCGGTATTGGCCAGTTCCATCTGCCCTGTCAACAGGTCCAGGCCGGGAACAACGGACGGCCTTATGGCGTCTTCGACGCCGACCGAACCAAAAAGGAGATGTGCGACAGAAGGCGCCAGTGCGCTTCTGGAAATCCCGAGTGAGAGAGATGCCGATGCTTGAGAATCCAAGTCCACCAAAAGAACTCGATAGCCTGAAGCGGCAAGATAAGCGGAAAGATTAACACACGTCGTTGTCTTTCCTGTTCCTCCCTTGTTGTTGATAATTGCAATGATCATACGGATCTCCTTTTCGATTTGGTTTTGCTCGTTGGCCCGTTGTGCCGGTTTCTCCGAAACTACTCGACAACTTGGCTACTCGCGGATTCGACCATCCCCCCAAACACCCAGTTTCCATCTCCCGTGTCGGAAAACCCCATCTTGTCCCAAAAGCCGACCGCGGTGTATCGAACCCTGTCCGCGATAATGGTATCGAAATGTTCTTTGAACATCTCGATCGTTGCTTTGGCATAACCATGTCTTTCAAACTCAGGAAAAATATTGATAGAACAGATCGTAACGGATTTGTCCTCAACACATCCCCTGACCTTGCCAACGCGTGTAGCGCCGAGATCTATATTCATCCAGTCATAGTCGGAAAGCTGCTGCTCACGTGGTATCAGCTTGAAAGTCAGTTCCTTATCCATCCCTTTCCTCATTGGTCAACTGGTCGAGTTGTCAAGTAGTTGACCACTTCCCCAATCGATGACCCCTCTCTCACTCCTCGAATCCCTGGCAGAACGCGAGGACATTTTTCCCGAGATCCGGCAGATAATACCCACCTTCCAACAAGGCAAACCGATGTTCGTGACCGAATCGTTTGGTCATGTTTTTCAAAAGCCTGCCGATGAGGTAGAAATCAAAAGTGGTCAATTTTTTCCCCATATCCTTCTTGTAGGCGTCAAACCCCGCCGAGACCCCGACAATATCCACATATCCGATATGAGAGATGCAATCCTCGATAAGTTTAAGGTAGCCCTTATTGTTATCGGCCATGGGATTCAGGACTGTAGCCCCGTCCCACCCGGAGAGTACGTCGATATTTCCATCTCCCGTGTGCGCATCAAAATCCAATATAAAGGCGTTTTTGATATGCCCCTCTTTTTTCAATTTCAGGAGCGCAATACCCATATTGCAAAATGCGCAATACCCCCAGGCGGAATTCTTAGATGCGTGATGGCCGGGAGGACGGATACATGCGAATGCGGGTTCACCTTTCATGGCAATATTCGCGGCGAGGAGTGCACCGCCTGCCGATAGCGAGGCCATTTCAAACAATTTGGGATCCTGTGCTATCCCATCAATATGCCCCAGGGAATGTGCCGGCAGCAGATCAGCATATGGGGCCGGTTCAGGTGAAACGACCGGGAAATGTCCCTGATGAACCAGAGCGGTCATAATACTCTCCATCCGTCCCGGTGCTGAAGCGCCGTCCGAGGCATAATCAGTCCTTTTGAAATTTTCATGAAAAACGACCTTCATTCTGATACCTTCGCTCCACCAAACTACTCAACTGCTCGACCACTCAACGAGTCGGCGAGCCGGCAACTTTCCTTCACATTCCTTAGCGTGTTTCGCAGTGTTTTGTTGCAATCCTTTAATGAGGGCTCTCCGTGGCCGAAATAGATGGTCGAAATATCCCTCCGGCAAAGTTTCTCCAGTGCGTGGATGTACCCCTCCTCATAGGTGCCGCCCAAAGACTGGACGATGAGCGTCGTGTCCCCTGCAAAAAGCGTTTGCTCCTGTTCACAATAAAGGCAGATGGAGTCATGGCTGTGACCCGGGGTGTAGATCACTTCGAACATCCTGTCGCCGAGTTTCAAGGTTTCTCCGCCTTTGAGGATGTGGTCCACGCCTTCCAAGGACGGTGAACACGCATAGACGATCGGGTGAAAGGCCTCACGTATAAGGGGGAGGGTCTCTGCGTGGTCATAATGGCTGTGGGTTAACACCACCTGTTCAACCCTGTGCTTGCCAACACCGGTTGGTGCCTCGTAGATTTTTTCGATGATCAAAGGATCTCTCCCGACATCCACGAGCGTGTTCACATCGTCCAGTGCGTTGTGGTCGCCAAGGAGAAGGTACGCATTGGACGTATACATCCGGCTGCCGCTACTGAGATTCAATACCACCACGATCAACCCCCCCGTCCCCGTTTGGTGGCTATCAACCACCTGTAGGGCAGTTGCGCAATAACCTGCCGATTTTCCACCTTGAAACCCACCTGGCGCAGTCGTTTTTCATAGTTGCCGCATCTCTTTGCATAGGAGTCCGGCGTGTCGGCCTTTAAGAAGGAGGGAATTATCGCGAAGTTGTGGCCTTCGATCTTGCACCAGTTCTGCAGGTTGTATTCGACTTCCAGAATATTTTTCTTGTAGCTTGCCGGTTTTTCCGCCACAAGTAATTGTCTTTTCTCTAATTTTGGCCGGTTTTCAAAAACGTCGCGACACACCACGTCAAGATCGCATTCCAGGCGTTGGGCCAAGTCTTTGGCAATGGAGAGGGCCTTCGGGTCTACATCAACGGCCTTGCCTCCTTCGATTCCCAGTCTTGCAAGAGTCAGCGAAGGGATAGCGAGCCCGCAGCCTATCTCGACAAATCCTTGCGGTTCCAATCCTGCCAATCTCTCCCCGAACCTCACACCGATTTCAACAAAATTGGAGAGAAGTTTTTCAGAGGCCGATCCGGCGCCTGAAGATGCAACAAAAGTCTTGTAGGCATTCATGATATGCTTCCAGTCATTAGGGAATATGGTCCTCAATTTTGTCATCTGGAATCCTCGGGTTGTTTGATTTGCCCGTTCGTTGTGCCCGTTTTCCCGTAAGCAGCTCGATCACTCGATGTTTGAAACTCGATACTCGAAACTTGGAGGTGGTAAAAAGACACAATGCATTGAAATTCCAACTCCGGTTTGATTCCCGGTTTCAATATGGCCCTTTCTCCCGAGTTTCCAGTTTCCAGCATCAACTACCCCACCTTGCGAAAAAGTTTGACATGGGACACCACCGGCTCGAACAATCCGGAGACCTGCCGCGGCATCTTCTGGGTCTGTTCGGTTACGAAAAACCCGCCCTTTGCCAGAGCATCATGAAACATCTTTATGACCTCGATGCGTTCTTCCTCATTGAAATGCAAAAGGACGTTTTTGCACATAATGAGCCCCAGGTCGTTTCTAATCGATTTCAGGCTCAGCAAATCGTGATGCTGGTATTCAACACACCTCCTGAGTTCATCTGCTACGATAAAATGGTCTGGTTTTCCATTCTCCCGGAAATACTTCTCAAATATCGCCTTAGGGATTCTCTTTACCTGTTCCTCGGGATATATCCCATTCTTGACAATTTCGCCGAAATGTCCGCTCTCATCGATATCGGTCGCGTATATCCTGACGTTCCCGAAAGTGGAGCCCATGTTTTCCCTCAGAATAATGGCCAGCGTATAAGGCTCAGGCCCCATTGCACAACCTGCATCCCAGATTTTGATAAATCTCCGACTGCGAAGGGTGGGAATTACATGGTCTCTGACCATCTCAAGGGTTTGCAGGTCTCTGAAAAAATAGGTAAATGCCATTACTCCTCCCTCTCCGCTGTCTGCACCACCCTGTGAACATCCAGGATTAAGGCCACTGTACCGTCTGCCAGGATGGTTGCGCCTGAAAACTCGTTTGCATCCCGGTAGACTCTTCCCAGGGTCTTTATCACTGTCTGATGTTCCCCTATCACGCGGTCCACAACAAAGCCGACCCGTTCGCCCTCAACCTCGGCTATCGCGATCTGTTCTATTTCAGGAGGTTCTCCTTCCATCCGAAACAGTTCTCTCAATAAGATGTACGGAACCATTTCCCCGCGGACATTCGCGATATGGCGGCCATTGGATTTGGCAACATCCTCACGGTTCAACTCAATGCACTCTTCCACAACGGCAAGGGGTATGACATAATGATCCTGTCCCATTTCCACCAGGAGCCCATCGATGATGGCCAAGGTGAGAGGGAGTTTCAGGGTAACGGTTGTGCCGATCCCCTTCTTGCTCTCGACCTTGATTGCCCCTCGAAGCGCATCAATCCCTCTTTTCACCACATCCATGCCCACGCCACGGCCGGATACGTCGGTCACCCGTTTCGCCGTTGTGAACCCGGGAGCGAATATCTGGGCAAAGAGTTCAGTCTCGGAGAGTTCCTCGTTCGGCCCGATCAGACCCTTTTCCACGGACTTTGCGCGTATTACATCAGGATCGAGTCCTGAGCCGTCGTCCGATATTTTGATCAATACATGGGCGCCTGAATGGAGGGCTGAGAGGGAAACGGTGCCTTTCCTCGATTTTCCCGAGGATTCCCGGACATCCGGCGGTTCGATCCCGTGGTCTATGCTGTTTCGGATGATATGAATCAGGGGATCATTGAGATGCTCGATAACCGTCTTATCCAGTTCCGTTTCTCCTCCTTCAGTGGTCATGATGATCTCCTTGCCCAGTTCATTTGAAAGGTCCCGGACAAGACGTTTGAATTTGCTGAAGGTAGTGCCGATGGGAAGCATCCGGATGCCCATGGTGTTGTCACGGAGTTCACCGGTAAGACTCTCCACCTGTTCGGCGATGGAGAGCAGTTCGGAATCCTCTTGAAAGGAGGCCTTCTGGGTAAGACCGGCCTGAACCGTTACCAGTTCACCCACCAGGTCGACCAAGATGTCCAGTTTCTCCGCCGCTACACGAATACTGGAGGCGGCCGCCGTTTCCTGTTTTCTTTCACGCACCTTCTTGATCTGCTGCTGCTCGGCAAGGGCGGATTCAACAGCACCTTTCTTGATGGCGCCTCTCTCTACCAACAGCTCGCCAACCGGCCTTTGAACTGCCAGGGCGTTTTGAAGGTCCCCGGAGGTCAGTTCGCACCGTTCGAGCAAGATATCCCCAATGCGTTTGTGAGAAGGTCCATCCAAACCGTCCTCATCTTCAATGGTGTCAATCTTCAGGTCACAATCGTCTTCCACAAAGATGAACACATCTCTAATGCTGTTTTCTCCTGCATCAGTTTCCAGAATCACGTCCCATGAGAGATAACAGGATTCCGGATCCATCTGCTCCAACCCGGGGATGCTATCCGTCCTCGCCACAACAGTGCACTCCCCGAGGTCCCTCAGTTCATCCAGCAGCCGGACCGGATTCGTACCCGTAGCGAATATCCCGGGGGCAGGGCGAAATTGAATGCGATACAATACTTTCCGAAGCTGATTACCGGGTGGTTCTTCTGCTTTATGGACGTCTTTTTCGGCGATTGCGTGCTCCGATGAAGGGTCTTCCGTTGGAAGGTCTCCAGCTCCTAGGATGGACCTGAAGGATTCCGTTATGCGCGCTACCTCACCCGCATCGCCTGTTCCACCATCCACCATTTTTCGAATCTGGTCTCGTGCCTCAAGGGTCAGATCAATCAGCTCCTTGGTGACGGGTATCTTTCCCTCCCGAACCTGATCAAAGGTCGTCTCGACCTCGTGGGTAAAGGCGGCAATGTCATCAAAGCCGAACATGGCGCCTGATCCCTTGATCGTATGCATGGCCCGGAAGACACGCCCGATCAACTCCGCGTCTTCCGGCGTCTCTTCCAGTTCCAACAGGGACGTCTCAAGCTCCGCGAGCAACTCGTAGGCTTCCTCCCTGTATGTTTCTCTGTGTTGGTCCATAAACCTTCTCCTTACCCCAGAACCTTCTTGACCACCGCAACGAGCTGTTCAGGTTTAAAGGGCTTGACAATCCATCCCGTTGCACCGGCGGCCTTTCCCTCCTGCTTCTTAGAGGCCTGGGATTCCGTTGTCAGCATAATGATCGGTATAAACTTGTACTGGGCCTTTGCTCTCGCCTGTTTTATGAGCTCGATTCCGTCCATGTTCGGCATATTGAGGTCTGTAAGCAGCATGTGTACGCCGGCGCCATTGAGTTTATTTAGGGCATCCTGACCATCGACAGCCTCAACTATGTCATAACCCGCCCCCTTCAATGTGAAGCTTACCATCTGTCTTACGCTTGCCGAATCATCTGCAGTCATGATTACATTAGCCATATCTAACCTCCGGAGTTTTGCTACTCGATGCTTGACACTTGGAGATGGTGAAGAAACGATCCATTCATTGAAATTCCAACTTCTATTTCCGTGCCGGTTTCAATCATGCTTTTTTTTCTCTATCCAGTTTAGAATTCACTACTCGACCCCTTGACTATCCCGCTGCTCGCTGATCTCTTCATCCAGAATCTGATTCGGGTTCAGGCCTGCGCTTCGTATGGTTTCGAAGACCGTTTGCGATGCATCGGCAATAGAGAATCGCTTTTCCCCTTCCCGGGCCGTTTTACGGGCCGCATATAAAAGCTGAAGCCCCGCCGTGTCGCATTCAGTCACACTTCCGAGGTCAAGTTCGAGACCTGCATCGTTCTCAAGACAGGCCAAAAGCGCCTCCCGAAGGGCGGAGGCCTCATAAATCGACAAGGCCCCTTCTACTTTCAAAATCGTGCGTCCATCCTTTTCTTCCGTTGTGAAAGCCATGGCTACCTCCTTCTTTGAAACTAGAGCAGTGAAATAGTCGAATTGTTGATTCTTAAGAACTTTCAACTACTTGACTACCCGACCACTCGACAACCCCATTAATTCAAAAGAGCTCCACATTATCTCCCATGTCACCGACACCATCAGTATCCTCTATACCGAAGAGCTCCACATTATCTCCCGGGTTCCCTTCAGCATCATCCGTTTCGTCCGAAAAGAGTTCTACATTGCTTTCTTGATCTTCTTTCTCTTCCCCCCTCCCATCTTCAGCAACCATAACGAGAGGGGCAAAAACCACAGCACTCGCTTGTCCTTTGCCTTCGGTGATCCGTTCGTGGATATCACGCTCGTGCTGCATGGTGTATCTTTGGCCGAGCCTTTCCGTTCCCACGACCGAATCGGACACAACCATCCCTGCCCATGGCGCCAAGAGGTCCCCTATTGCGTTGAGTTGTTTGAGCTTGGCGTCGAATTCGTGCCCCAGGTTTCGCAGGAAATCGAGGCCTGAACTTGTTTGCGAAATCATGTCTTCAAGGGCCGCTGCCCGCTTGAGCGTTTCAGAGGAATCCTTTTGAAAATCACCGAAGGCAATTGATATTTCGTGACTTCCATCATTCTCGGAGGTTGCATCCTTCTTCTCTGCAAATGCGACCATTCCATTTTCGTCGGCTGAAGCCGTGAGTTCCCGTGCCAGCGATGTGAGTGATTTGATAATCTTTTCCACGCCGTCTACGAACTCGTTGGTCCTATCTGAAAGAGCACTCACCTCCTGTGCAAGGACATCCAGCGTCCTTCCCCTATCGCCCAGATGAGCTGCCTTGATCACAGCGTTAATCGCCATGAGTTGTGTCTCAAGACTGATCCTGCGCACATATTTCGTTCGCTCTGTGAGTTTAGCCGCTGTTTGAGTTGCGGATGTTATGGCCATTTTAATACGCTGCATCAGGTCTTGCCCTTGATCAACGAGCCGGTAAAGCTGGTCAAGGCCTTGTATGAGAGACCCAAAGGGGTCGTTCTTTTTCCCTTCATATTCTCGGGGGCTCTCCTCCAGTTCAATTCCGAACAGTGCCAACCCGTGCCCCAGCTTGCCAACCTCGTCGCTGATATTGGTAAAGGCTTCAACGGCATTCAGGTGAACCTGATCCACCCCTGCTATCACCTGCTCAAGCTGCGCCGTCTGGAGGAGGATGATTGAATGTGCGAACCCTAATGTCTCTTTTTGATTTTCTTTGGATGCACCCTCTTTCTTTTCTTCATTGCAAAGGCCGGCGGCGTCATAAAGGCCATCGACGATATGTTCGATGCGTTGTTTCATATTGTCCTGGAATTGAATCCCCACAACGACCTCACCGACCTGCCGGGAGATCTCCCGTGAATGGAGGGTTGCCTCTTCAAGGGCAATCGTCGATCTTTCCACCAGTTCTTCGATTTTCTCGAGTGCCTCATTAACAAATGCCTCTGCATCGTGTGCCAGATCAGACAAATGATTAAGACCTTCTGATATTTGATTGTGTGAAGAAATCTGCATAACTTGCGCAGCCTTTGAATCCATACGGATTTCCTCGGCGACTCCAACGACTTTTTCCACAAAGTTTTTGATTTCGTCCACCGCAACACCAAACATATCTAATGTTTCCGGCGACCTGGAACTCTCAATGCCGATATTCAGACCGACAACCCTCAAATATTTTGCTATTTTTTCGATTACATCACACATATCATTGAGACCGTCCAACTCTTGGGCTACCTCATCGATAAATCTCAACTTTGAAATGACCTGTTCCTGGCAGCTTCGCAGTTTTTCAAGGGCACCGTGAGCAAGCTTGCCCACTCTTGAAAGTATGGCTCTGTCAGTTTTTCCGCTAATGAACTCAACCGCTTCCAGGGTCTGGTCGGTCAACTCCGAGGCCCCCGAATAGATTTCCTGCAACTCTCCTCCCAGCTTTAAAAAAACGGGTTCAACACCTTCGGAGATAGTCTGAAGCTCGTGGCCAAGTTGTGACAGTCTTGGCGGCATATCCGGGACAGATTTTTCCTTTGCATCGCAGGAAGAGCCATTCCTTTTTGATGCAAGAAAACTTGAAAAATATCTCAGCCTCTTTTTGAGCCATGCATCCTTGTGATTTCCGATCCACTCCAACATTTCAGTTTTCCTCGACCGATCCAATGTTCGAAATATGTTTCCATTCTGTGGGGTGATGTTTCTTAATGTCGTAACAGGCATCCGGTTGTAAGAAAAGATATGGCCCCGATTCCTTTCTCCCCTCCATTAGGTTCCCTTTCGAGGCATGATGAAGCAACCTGCTCAGGACCGAAACGAGATTTGAAAAATCACTGTCCACGTAGGTCACAAACCGTGGATAGAGCCTGTGCCCGATCGAGATGGTAGTCGGTTCCTTGTCGGGGAGGACCAGGAGGATGGGTCTATCATTAATAAGATTGCCTATGGAAACGAGCTGTTCAAGCTGTTCCCTGTTTTCGGGCACAAGGATCATTATGGTCCGGTCTAAGATGGGGTGATGGAACCGATCGCATAGGGCTTCCACGCTGCTCTCGATATCGATCCGATAGCCGTGAATCCTTGCCTGAATGTCGCTCAACAGGCGTTTCCCGGGACCTTTTTCGTCGCTATAAAATATGATTATGATCACTGCATAGCCTCCACTCCCTTTGGTGTCGCATGGGCCGGCGCCATTTGGGCCTCGGATTTGTCTATCGAGAAAAAGGGGGTCCCAAGTCTCTCTCTTCTTGCCTATCTACTCAAAAACTGTGCCAGAGTTTCCGGGAAGGTTTTTGGATGACATTTGATCTTTTTAATTCAGTGTGTTAAATTGTTTTCTAAGAAGTGAGTTGTCCTTGCTGAAAGAAAGGTTTTGTCCCGGAATCGGGACAAAACAAGGCCCCGCTCGTCCCGATTCCGGGACGATGGCAATGTCGGAAGATGAGAAGTGAAAGGGCCGATGAAATTCCCCATCTCCTTGATTTATTGAGAATTTGGGAAAAGATCAGGCAGGTCGTTCTATATGGTGTTTTTTTAGGCGCTCATAAAACCGCGTCCGGGAGAGGCCGGAAACTGAGCAGGCTTTTTGGACGTCCCATCCTGCAAAGGACACAAGATCTTCCATATATTGGCGCTCCGTGGTTTCCAACAGTGTCTGTAGCTTCGGCAACGCTTCGTCCCTTTCTTTCCAATGCGGTTGATTTATTTGACGGACGGTTTGAATGGAAGCGCGTGCCAATCCCGCCCGGATATGGGTGGGCAGGTGGATGGGGAAAAACGTAGGTAACTCGTGAGCCATGGAAATGGATCTTTCCAAAGCATTAATCAATTCCCTGACATTTCCAGGCCAACTGTAAGCCCTGAGGGCTTCAAGGAATTCGGAGGAAAAGATTTTGGCCTTGAGCCCGTATTGGATACAAAGTTTGTCAGCATAGTATCTTGCCAGTTCTCCAATATCATCCGGACGCGCCCTCAAGGCAGGAAGCTGGATTACCAGGGCGCGCAGGCGAAACAGGAGGTCCTGCCTGAACCTGCCCTGTGAAACCATCTCGTCAAGGTCTTGATGGGTGGCCGACACCACCCGGAAGTTGCTTCGAATTTCCTTTCGGGCGCCAACGGGGCGAAAAGAGTGCTCTTGAAGGACCCGGAGAAAGGATTTCTGGATTTTCAGAGGAAGCTCTCCCACCTCGTCCAGAAAGAGCGTGCCCCTATCAGCCTGCTTGACCAAGCCTTGTTCAGCCCTGTCGGCCCCTGTGAAAGAACCCTTTTCATGACCAAACAGGACGCTTTCAACCAGGTTTTCCGGAAATGCGGTGCAGTCCACCACCACGATGTCGTTGTCTCTCCGCATGCTGTTCCTGTGGATGGCCCGGGCGAAAAGCTCCTTGCCTGTGCCTGTCTCCCCGTTAATAAGAACGCTGGCATTGCCTCCGGCTGCTTGTGCGAGGCGGTCGAGGGAATCCTGTAACTTTGTACTGCTCCCAATAATGCCTTCCCGGTTCAAAACCACCGGGGATTTGTATTTTGTCTTTTCCGCGCGGTATTCGAGGGCCCTGGTAAGGGGCAGGCTAATTTCTTTCAGACCGGCCCCTTTTTGAATGTAGTCCCACGCACCGGACCGAATGGCCAGTTCAGCACCATCGGGATTTCCATACCCGGTAATGATAATGATCTCCGGGCCGGAGGGAGACGTCTTGAATTTGGGTAATTCGGACAAGCCGTTTCCATCAGGCAGATTAACGTCTAAGAATATCACATCAAAAGAGGTTGATGTTGCCATATGAAGGCCTTCTGCCAGGGAAGATGCACAGGAGGGATGGTGTCCCAATTTACTTGCCAGGGTGGAAAGGGTATAACGCATTCCTTCATCATCGTCTACAATCAGAATTCCCGCCATGTCGATTCCTCATTTTGCCGAGGCCCTTAAATGCTGTTCCGTAGTGGGATTGACTTTCATTTGCAGAATTCAGGTGACAATAAATCGTGCATGAAATTTTCATTGCATCCCAGGCAGCTTACACCGATTTTCAAGTAGATGACAACAAAAAATTGAAAAGTACTCAACCCTAAGAATATGTAGTCCAGTTTTGACTTCGCAGCTTTGGGCCTCGAGGGCTTGCTCAGATTTGGCCCCTCAATGCAGCCTGACGCCTCAATTGTGATAGGGTCGATTTATGATATGAATCCCCATGCTGGGGCATTGGGAATGAGGGTAAAGCGGTCGTTAGATTTTTTTCAGAAACAGGCTGGTGTTGACGCCACCGAATGCGAAGTTTTGAATAGAGGCAATATTGATGGGGGTTTCGCGCAATTCTTGCACGTGTCTAATCATTGCGCATCGTTCGTCGATGTTTTCCAGATTCAGGGTGGGGGCGATGAACCCCTTCTCCATCATATAAAGGGTGATGATGGTTTCGATGACGCCGCAGGATCCCATGGTGTGACCCATGTAACTCTTGAGGCCCGTGACGTGAGGACCCCGTCCATAGACTTTGGAAATGGCCATTGACTCGGCCACATCGCCCATTTTCGTGGCCGTGGCATGGGCGCTCACAAAATCCACATCCTCAGGGCCTATTCCGGCATTTTTCAAACCCTGGACGATGGTTTCTTTGATGCCGTCCATATTGGGCAGGATCAAATCGCCGCCGTTATTGCCGCACCAGAAGCCGATGACTTCCCCCAGGATGTTCGCCCCTCTTTTTTTTGCGAATTCGTACTCTTCCAGCAGAACCGCGCCGGCCCCTTCCCCCACCACCAACCCGTCTCGTTTTGCATCAAAGGGGCGGGGGGTGAGATGGGGCGTCCGGTTGTATTCCGTTGAGCAGGCCAGCAGGTTGTCAAACACCGCCACGGTGGTGGTATCATACTCATCGGCTCCGCCGCAGACCATGGCATCCTGCATGCCGTATTTGATGGCTTCATAACCGTATCCAATGGATTGGCTGCTGGTGGTGCAGGCCGTGGAAGAGGAGATCACGCGGCCGGTAATTTCAAACATTTTGGTAATGTTGACCGCTGTGGTATGTACCATGCTTTTAAGATAATCCACTGCGCCGATGGCGGAGAACCGCTCTTCCGAGCCGCTGAAAAAATGCTCATAGATCTGTCTCTGCACCGTTGGACTGCCATGGGTGGAGCCAAAAGCCACCCCAAGCCTGCCCGAAGATATGAAGTCCTGCTCCAAACCGGCGGATTCAAACACCTCTTTCACCACTTGGCAGGCGTAGTAGGCCACCGGGCCCATGGTTTTGCGATATTTTCGTTTAAAGTTGAAATCGATGGGATAACTGACGGTACCGAATACCTGTGATTCCACGCGATCTGTGAGGAGATCGTCTTCCCGAATTTTCTTTACGCCTGATTTTCCATTGATGAGGCTATCGATCAGTTCTTCTTTGGCATGGCCGATGGGGGTGATGGCCGAAGCGGCTGTGATGACGACTCTTCTTTCCATGGGGGTTCCTGTTCTTCGTTTAAAAACCTCAAAAAGCTACATCAAAGCTCTTTTTTCGGCAAGTGATACCACGTAATCGCATATCTGGTTGATGGTGCGAATTTCCATGGAGTCCTTTTTTTCCTGGCGGGTTAATTCCGAATCCAGTATTTTTTCAATTTCACCCAGAAGCTCAAGCGCATCGATGCTGTCAAAATCATGTTCTTCGGTGAGGTTATCATCTAACCCCGGATCACTGATTTCAAATTCCGTTTCAAAAATTTGCAGTATCTTTTTTTTTATGTCATCTCGTGTCATTGAGGGTGCCTCGATTTTTTTGTTTCGGCGATCGGCCAAAAAAGCTGAATGCTCCGTGGATGGGGGCTAATGGTATTGGATTGTACCGGAGATGTCAATGTGGAACGATACTCTAAATATGCCTTTGGAATTAATGAATTTTTTTACCCAGAAAGGGCTCAAAGTGATACCATTGAAAAGGGTGCTGCAGGATATTTTCCGCCAGATGATCGGCATATTTTTGTGCTGTTTCTTGAATGGCTTTGCGCCTGTGGGCACGCGATGTATTTTCAATGAAAATGGGCGCACTGATCGAAACATGATAGCGTCCCTTGCCGGTGCGCCAGGCAAAAAAGACATAGAGGGGGACGTTTGAAAGAAGCGCAAGGAGATAAGGGGTTTCGGGAAGCGCCGCTTCGTATCCCAGAAAAGAGACCGGAACACTTCGCTGATCCGGGCGCCAAAGCACATCGCCTGCCATGGACACCATGCCGCCGCTTTTGAGCTGTTTAACCCCTGCTACGATATCAAAGGGGGAGCCGCCTTCCCTGCCAACGGCAACCACCTTGATTCCTGCACCCGTGAAATCGTCTTTTTGGAAACTTTCAATCTGCTCTTTTTGGTTTTTCCCCATGTAGAGCAATAAATCGATTTTCGGCAGTTCCCCCTTCAAATGACGGGCGGCAGCATCCCAGTTTCCCGCATGGGACATAATCATCACGCCCCCCGTGCGATTTTTTACGGCCCGCTCAAGATGTTCCAGGCCTGTGGCGGAAAAAGTGGCCTTTCCCGAAGGGTCCGCAATCAGAGCTCTTTCGAGAAAAACATCCGTAAAATCATGAAATTGTTTCCAGGTACACCATAGATGGTATGGTAGGCGCCGGTTTGGAAAAAGTGCTTTGTAGAAGTTGATCCCCGTTCTGACACGATGGGGGCGGAAAACAAAATAGCCCGTGGAAACGAACCAGGCAAAAAGTTTGAAAAACCATGGCCCGAATTTTACGGATCCGGCGATGAGTGTTTTATAGAACCATCCCTTCATGATTCGAATTCAGGCAAATTATGGGATTGTTGATCGATCATCAGAATCCCAGGGGCTTTCGAATGTCATCAGGGATTTCAAACATCATTTCCATTTGTGGGTACACCACCGCAACCTGTTCACTCCTTCCCCTGGCGCAAATCCGGTGGTGTCCTTTCCGCCTGATTTCAAAATCCATGACGATCTTGATTCTGGCCTCCAGCACTGTGACCCTGCAAAGCAGTTCGTCGCGGTTCCGAAGGGCGATAATGTGTTTGGTCGAGGTTTTGATAATGGGAAAGAGATAATTTGTTTTTTCAAAATAGTCTTGAAGATCAATGCCGCATCGGTCGAGCAGGGCAAACCTGGCCACATCGAAATATTTCATCAGATTTCCATGCCAGACAATATTCATGGGATCCAGATCGTGAAAGGGGACCGTTATCCCCACCTCGCAGCTTTTTCGCTTTTCCATAGATGTCAGGGTGATGGTTGATTGTCATTCTCGTTCCCATGCTCTCTGTGGGAACGCATTAAACCTATGTTCCTTTAGCATCCCCTGTCAAGAATTTATTGACGGCATTTGGGGGTATTGATACAATAACCAGCAAAATTAATTCAGTATAAACGGCCTTCGATCTGAACTTTTTATAAGGTGAAACCATGAAAATCAGCAACGTCGCTGAAATGAGAGAACTGGACAGGACCGCCATTGAAACATATGGCATTAAGGAAGAACTGCTCATGGAAAATGCCGGTGATGCGGTCTATTTTGTTATTCTGAACGAATTCGGCATAAAGCGTAAACGCTTCCTTGTTTTTTGCGGAATGGGCAATAATGGCGGTGATGGTTTCGTTATTGCGAGAAAGCTTCATTCAAACGGAGGACTTGTCAAGGTATTCATTCTGGGAGATCAGCAAAAGTGCCGGGGGGCGGCAAAGCTGAATCTGGATATTTTGAAATCTCTGCCCGTTGAGGTTCGTGAAGTCCGAGATGAGCCGTCTGTTCATGTGGATATCACGCACACCGATGCTATCGTGGATGCGATTCTGGGAACCGGGCTTGAGCGGGAAGTGAAAGGCCTTT
Organism: uncultured Desulfobacteraceae bacterium; assembly: GCA_964412835.1. Lineage (GTDB taxonomy): Bacteria > Desulfobacterota > DSM-4660 > Desulfatiglandales > Desulfatiglandaceae > NaphS2. The sequence continues at coordinate 16,260 of CAYPQJ010000066.1, forward strand.
ATGGGGATATCATTCACACCATTAACAAAAGCGGAAAAACCGTGTTCAGCGCGGATATCCCGTCCGGTGTTTCAGGGGATACGGGAGAGGTGATGGGGATCTCAATAAAAGCGGATTACACGGTGACCTTCGGCCTTCCAAAACTGGGAAATCTCATGTTCCCAGGCCATGACTTATGCGGCGATTTGTATGTAACCCATATCTCCTTTCCTCCTGAATTATACGATTCAAACGACCTGAAGGTCGGCATCACGCCGCACATAAACCTTCCCGAAAGGGATGCCAATGCCCACAAGAGTAGCATGGGTCAGGTTCTATTTATCTCCGGCGCTTCAAGCTATTTTGGCGCGCCTTACTTTGCGGCGCTCTCTTTCCTGAAAGCCGGTGGCGGATATTCTCGTCTTGCAGCCCCTGAATCCATCACACCGTTTATCGCCAACAAAGGGAGCGAAATTGTTTTATTGCCTCAAAAACAGACCGAAACCGGGAGTATCGCCATTGAGAACAAGGATGTTCTGCTGGGTCTGGGCAATAAAATGGACATGGTTGTTATGGGTCCCGGTTTATCACTGGATGCGGAAACCCAAGGCCTGGTGAGAGCCCTCGCTAAAGATCTGGAAGTCCCCCTTCTGCTGGATGGTGACGGGATTACCGCCATTTGCAGCGACCTTCAAATCTTAAAAGAGCGTAGCGCGGCAACCGTTCTGACACCCCATTTGGGTGAAATGACCAGGATTACGGGGGTCGATGTGCAGAAAATTGACCATGACAAAATAGATATCCTTCAAAAAACTTCGGAAGCGTTACAGGCGACGATCGTATTGAAAGGTGCGCATAGCCTGGTTGGATTGCGGGACGGTCGGGTTTTTATGAACATGTCGGGAAATTCAGGTATGGCTACGGCCGGTTCAGGCGATGTTTTAACCGGGGCCGTTGCCGCCATGTTCGGGCTTGGCCTGGACCTTGAAAATGCCGTTTTGAAAGGTGTGTTTCTTCATGGCTTTGCCGGGGATCTGGCAGCAAAAGCAAAAGGTGCGGACGGTATGACGGCCCAGGATATTCTTGAGCATTTACCCCTTGCCCTCAAAATGGATAGAGAAGGGCTCAGCGATGACCTCGCACAGCGTTATAGGGGTGCTAAAATTATATAAGGACAACCGCAAAGGGTTGTTACAAACAAATCCCGCACGTGGTTTTTTTACCGCCATCTCTGTGGTTTTTTCGATACACTTGACACCTCCTTTTTCAATGCACCCCTGTAAATATACGCCAGATCAGGTAGTTTCAAGACAATACATTTGTGGCAAGGATTTTGCATCGCCCTTCTACAACAGTGTTTTGCTAAATTCAACGTGGCCACTGTTTAAAAAGAGTAGTGTTTTTAGGTGTCATCCAGCTCCAAAAAATAAGGGAAGCAGTGGTGATACTTAAACTGCGGCTTCTCGGGTGTGCGTGCATCTGTTCTTCCAAGATCTGAAAACCCTTAGGAGGGAAGATTAATCTGGAGGAAAATAACGGCATCCCGGGAAGCCTTTTTTAATTGAGAAAATGCCAACCTATCAGGAACGCACCTACAGACATAGCGTTCACGCCAAAGGTTTGAAATCCTTTCAAGTGGTTGTGGGTGAGACCGATCTGTGGATTTGTGCGGAATCGGATCTTAAAAAACAAGTCCGAGATCTGGTTTTCATGTTTCGTCATCAGATCGAAACCTATATTGAATTTCATCCTGAATTTTTGACGTCACTTCTGCCGCTTTGTGATGACCCCTGTGCCCCCCCCATTGTGAGGGATATGATCCGGTCTGCCATAAAAGCCAACGTAGGCCCAATGGCGTCTGTGGCCGGGGCAATGGCACAATGGGTGGGAGAGGCGCTCTTGGTTTTGAGCGAGCAGGTGATTATTGAAAATGGGGGGGATATTTTCATGACGGCCAAACGGCCCGTCACCGTCTCAATTTTTGCAGGGGCTTCTCCTTTAAGTGGAAAATTCGGACTGCGCATTCCGGAACGGCAGATGCCCCTTGGTATATGTTCTTCCTCAGCAACCGTGGGTCATTCCCTAAGCCGCGGGATTACCGACGTGGTTTGCCTTCTTTCCAAATCAACCGCCCTTGCCGATGCCGCGGCCACTGCTCTGGGAAACCGGGTCATGAAAAGTGCCGACCTTGAACATGCGGCCCACTGGGCGGAGCGGATCGGCGGTATTCTGGGGGGTGTTGTGATCGTGAAAGATACCATGGCGACCTGGGGCGATGTTGAACTGGTGGAGGTCTGAGAGAGAGAGTTGTCAGGTGCACCCTGAACCCTGCAAACTGTTTTTACAAATCATAAAGGGTTTCATCAACCCTAGGAGGTTGCTTTTTGCGGGCCTTGATGGATTTTTTCCCGAACGAGAAGGGGTCTTCCCCTTCCAGAAGATCCCCCATTTCAGATTCGATGGCCTCCGGGTCCTCTCCCCTTTCCATGCGGCTCAGGGCCTCTTCCATGCCGGCCCCCAGATTGAGTCCGGTCATATCCGTCAACTTGCGCATGAGCTTGGCGGCTTGCCTGGGATCATTCTCATCCAGGTGCTCCGCTTCCGCTGCCAGCACATTCATGGCCTGTTCCATTTTGCTTTCGTCCAGATCCGGAATGGGTGAATCTTCTTCCTCCCCCCGATTGCGCGGTGTGGCAAAAACAGACATATGCCTTTCCAGCGTTACCTTGCCGCACTGGGGACACAGGGGCTTTTTTTCCGTATTTGCGGTTTTGGAGAGGAAGTTAAAAATCGTATGGCATTTGGAACAATAGAATTCATATATCGGCATGTTTTAACCTTTCTTTTTTGATATGGTTTGATCGTTTGTTGTTATTACAAAAATATCCTTTCCCCGTCAATGGCCCAGCCGTCGCTCAGATAAATCTTGTCTTTTTTTCGTGGGTTGGTATACTCTCATTGATTTTGATTTAAAGGGGCCGTTAGTCCCTTGTTTTTTGGAGTGAAGGCATGAAAATCGGGGTACTTTCGGATACGCATCTCTATCAAGTCACCCGGGAGTTTGTCGATATTT
>CAYPQJ010000067.1:0-19280 GCA_964412835.1 uncultured Desulfobacteraceae bacterium
CTTTGAAATTGTTCAATAATCTTTTTTCGCTTCCCAACGGCCACGCTGCCGTGCAAAATCAGACCCTTTCGTTGGAAAACGGTTGAAAGGAGGTCATGGAGGGGTTGGGTCATCTCTTTAAACTGGGTGAAAACCAGAACCTTCTCTCTTTTTTCGTAGATGGTCACACAGATTTCACGAAGCCTTTGAAATTTGCCGCTCTCTTTTTCTTCAAACCCCCCGGTTCCCAAGTATTGGTCCGGATGATTGCAGATCTGCTTGAACTTCATGAGAGAAGAAAGGATCAGGCCTTTTCGCTGGATCCCATCCATTTCTCTGATGGATTCTCGAATGTCCTGGACCAGCTTTCCATATAGAAGCACCTGTTTCTTGGCAAGAGATGCATAGGTTTTCATTTCCACCTTTTCGGGGAGATCCGAGATAACCGCCTTATCGGTTTTGAGCCGCCTCAAAATGTAAGGGCTGATAATCTTGCGCAATCTGGCGTACCCGGATGAATCCCGATCCAGTTTTTTTGAAAAGCGCTTAAATTCCACGGCGTTTCCCAAAAGCCCGGGATTCAGGAAGTCAAAGAGGGACCAGATGTCTGACAAACGGTTCTCGATGGGGGTGCCGGTCATGATGATTCTGTTTTCGGAAATGAGCTTTTTGACGGCCCTTGATTGCTTGGTGCCCGGATTCTTGATGGCCTGGGCCTCATCCAGAATGATGTACTGCCATGCATGATCTTGAAGCCATGAATACCGTTGAATCAGCGCATATGTGGTGATGACCAGGTCAAATTGATCCAATGCCCGTTGTTCTTTGTGCGGACTGTTCTTCCTGAGCCCCGCGCTGGGATGGGCCACAAAAAATTTGGTATGGGGTGAAAACCGCTTGATTTCGTTTTCCCAGTTGGAAATGAGGGAGGCGGGTATCACGAGCAGGGAGGCTGGCCCGGGTTTTTTGGTTTTTTGAAGATCGGACTTCACTATGCTCAGGAACCCGAGCACCTGAACGGTCTTACCCAGGCCCATATCATCCGCCAGACAGGCGCCCAACTTAAGGGAATGCAGGAAGTGGAGCCAGTTCAATCCCTTTTGTTGATATTTCCTGAGCCTGGCCGTAAATGATTTATTGGGTTTGACTGAAGGGGTCAGAGATGGGTTCGCCAGTTTTCCAATAACCGATTCCAACCATTTGCCGTTGGAGATGCCATGATCGATTTCCTGGGGACTCAGCCCTGGAAAACCCTCCGGCATCAACTGTAGCCGCATGGCATCCCGAAGGCTCAAGCCTTCTTTGTCCATCATGTCTCTCGCCTTTTCATAGGCATCAAGGGTCTGGTTCAGCTTTTCGTGGTCAACGGCCACCCATCTGTTTTTAATAAAGGCGAGCCCTTCCGACTCCGCCAGTAACCGCCTGGCCTCGGCTTCTGAAATTTGGATGTCGCCCAAAAAGAGCTGTGCATCGAAACTCAAGATGGCATCCATTCCCGCCAGAGAAGGTTTTTTGTCCCCCAGACTGAAATTCAATCGGACACCGGACTGCTTCCCTTTCCACCAGTTGGGGATTCGGCACAAAATGCCCGATTCTTCGTAAACGGGAATTTCTTTAAGAAAGGTGAATGCCTCTCCCGCGCTCCAGGCCAGGGGATGAAACAGCTCGCCTGTTTCCAGGAGTTCCCCCATAAGCGGACTTCTTTTTTCCGCTGTGTGTACGGTTGTGAGCAGTTCCAGGAGCTTTTCATCATCATTTTCATATTCCGTTAAAGCGTGCTTGAGCGGGAGATGTTTGGATTTTCCCTGCCGGTTCAAACGGGTGGTGTAGGTGGCCATGAAAGCGAAGGGATATTCATCATCGCGGTTTTCCACCAGGTGAAAGAAGACCCTGCCCACCAGTTGAACATCGGGGCTGTAGGTTCTGATGAAACCTGCAACCGACCCTTCCCAGGATTGAATGGCCTGGGAAAATACTTCGTTTAATCGGGTCCACTGAGCTTCAAGCAATTCCTCCCTAAGATATTCGGCGCCGGTCATCATGGGGACACGGGCCAGATGGGCCTCCAATTCCCTTTTTACAATGGGAATTTTCACCCGATGACGCAGGCCCTCCAGGTCGGGGGTCCGGTACAGTTTTTTGGCAAACAATCCGGAAAAAGCCCGCCAGTAATCAAGGGAGGACGAGAGCGGGACCTGTGGATCGGAAAACCCCAGAAAGAGGAGCCATCGGCCGGTTTTGTCGGAAAACCGCTCATGGATTTCTTTCTGTAACAGCCGGCTGCTTTTTGAGACGGCATCCTGAGTATCCGTCCATTCCAGATGCAGGGTGCCGTTCGGCAGAATAACAAGATTTAATTCTCGGGTTGTCTTTTTTTCCATGGTAAACGCTCATTTCGCAGTTGTATACGGCTCGATTTTCGACGAACATACCATCTTCACGGACCAGGTCAATTCAAATTTGGAAAATTAAAAATTGTTGATTTTTTACCAGCAAAAGCAGAGGATAATAACCGTAAAAGGAGGCTTATTGGCTTAAACCATCAACAAGGGGGGAATGGCATGTTAGAAATGATGGATATAGGGGTTGAAGAAGCCGTTGCGTATCGCGTGGGCGGAAAGATAACGGAAGAGGAGATGACCTCCGCTCTTTCCATATTTAAGGAAAAAATCAATAAGGGCGAAAAACTAGTCGTATATCAAGAAATTGAAAGCATCGGTGGGGCTGAGTTTGATGCGATGATTGAGAAACTCAAGTTTTTGTTTGATGTCGGACTTTCACATTTCAGCAAGATAGCCGTAGTAACCCATAAAAAATGGATCCATCATCTTGCGGATCTTGAAGGGAAGCTATTTAAGAATTTAGACATGAGAGGATTTTCCATTGAGGAGAAGGACAAGGCAATCGAGTTTCTAAAAGATGCATAGCAATCTGGTACCCAGGACAGGAAAAAACAGAGAAAAAACAGGGGTGCCCATGATTTTATGCTTTCCTGCCATGGTCCTTCTCCGCCTTTCTTACTTTTCTTAGGAGAGAAGGATTTCCATCGCCTTTGAAAGGGCCGGGAGATCCTTTTCCATTTTCTCCCAGATCCAATCCAGGTCAATGTCCCAATAGGTGTGGACAACCTGTTGCTTCATTTCGGTGACCTGGCCCCAGGGAATGGGTTCACAACCGTTCTGGCATTCTCTGGAAATCCTGGATGCGGCGGATCCGATCATCTCAAGATATTTAAGAAGTGAAAGGGTCAACTGTTTGTCCCTATCCAGATCCTCCCGCGCTTTATTCTGAACGAGTTCCATCGCTTCCCTTGACATTTCCAGCATATTGTTCAAGTACTTACGATCGTTCTGCTTCATTTTTACCCTCCCTTCTGTGGCCTTGGATTCTGTTACTTCAACCACTGACTTGTATTTCTCGTGAATCATCTTCCGGTCAAACGCCCAGAACTCAGCCAGCATAGACTGGTCCTCTTCATCTGTGAAATAGGACCTGGATGCCGGAAAGAAAATCTTATCCTCTTTTTCAATATGCTTGGGGTAAAACTCGACAAGTGTCTGAAGTTTAATGACAATGTCCGCCAATGCAGATTCATCGCCGTTGCGATAACGTGTGTTTGCTTCGACAAGTGCCTTGGTTGTCTGCCGCCCAAAGACGTGGTCTTCGAGCAATTCTTTCATAACACCCTGGTCTTCGGCAGACAAAGAGCGGCTGCTTAAATTTCGGAAGAGGATGTCCTCTTCTTTGCCGTGATGCGTCCTATCCGCGTACGTACGGATGAAATCAATCGCCGTATCCACAAACAAAGGATCAACCTTGCGTGCCGATTCGATTTGAGCCAGGGCATTCTGGATTATCAAAATCATCCGTTCGATCAGGCGATGCTCTATCATGAGCGGTCCACGTGCTTGCATGTCTGGTTCCTCCTTTTCACCATATCCCCGAGCCAGTAATCTAACCGATTCTTTCTTGTTCATGATGGACTCTAATTAGCAGGAAGTCCCGTCCATGCGCCGCCATCGTAAAAAAACTGGATTGTGTCCGTTTTAAACCTCTTAAGCTCTTCTTCATTAACGTAGGAAAACCGCTTCAATGGTTATTCTTTGGGAGTAATTGGGATAGTGACAACGGGTACGTGCGAATTCTTAACCACTTTTTCAGAGACACTGCCGAAACTAAAACTCGCCCTGCTCCCTCGGGAAGCCATCACAATCATATCCACATTTTCCTGGTCCGCAAGCTTCAAAATCTCCTCGGCAGGGTCGCCTATGGCAATATGCCTGATGTACAAAGGGCACTTATTCAAATGAGCCTTGCAGAGATCGTCAAGTCGCTTTTCTGCGGTTGCCCTTTCCCATTTATGGATTTTATCGATGTGAGATCGATCAAATTCGCCGTACCACGGTTCGTTTTGGTGGGCCAGGTCTTCGATCACATAGAGTACATGCACATCCGTCTGATATTTCTCTCCCAACGATGTAACATAGTCCAGCGCCTTTTCCGCATTGGCTGAAAAGTCTGTTGGCCAAAGTATTTTTTTTATTTCCATGTCCTCTCCTCCCTGATATGCGCTTATGTTGAAATATTCTCAACAATGGGTCATAACACTGTCGTGTTATGGGTTATTTATTGTCTGAATGGTTGTTGGGAGAGCCTGCAGGTCCTCCTCAATCCTCAATCGTAATGGCCCCATTCGGGCAAAGCTTTGCAGCCCTTCGACAACACGCCTGGAGGGTTGGTGGGATATGATCAATCCTCACGGCAGCTCTTTTGCTACCCTCCCGAAAACGAAATACATCCGAACATTCTTTGACACATAGTCCCACGGTCCCGCACTTCATTTCATCTACAGTTACCTTCATCGCCAACCTCGCAATAAAATAGAATTATAGAGAAGCAAGTCCTGAAGCGCTGCCACTTCGGGTGGCTTGCCGCACACACCCTGCACCGTACAGCCCGTGCCTTTCGCCGTCTGTTCACATTGATAACAAAACATGATTTCCTCCGATCAATTGTTGTGACGGGTTTTACTCTTTGTCCGTAACGCCTGCTCTGCCATCATCACAAGGTTCATCTTCATCATGAGCCCTGGCATGCTCTGCATCTGGTGCTGTGGCGCAGGGAAGGAGTGCCTCTGGAACATTTTTCTCTTTTTCTTTTTTTTCTTCCATGATTTTTACCTGGGATCATCGTATTCTTGTCAAAACTACCATCTCGGATCTATGTTTCTATATTGGCCTCCAACTGAGCAATCTGAAGCCCAAGAGAGACGCACTGTTTCCCCGCCATACAACCATCAGCATCTTCGGGTTCCAAGTGGGTCTTCAGCTCGTGGTTGTCCTTTTTTAAATCCACAACCCACGCCTTTTTTGCTTCATCCCAATCCACATCGACATCTATGCCGCATTTGCCTATCTCCGGATGGATAGACTTTATCTTTTCGCACAACGCTTTTCCGTCAATCATGATTTTGCCCTCCTTCAAATTTAGATGGTTAAAAATCGCTATTCCTCATTTTTCTTTCTTGGGATATCATTCTGGAAATTTCAAAGTTATTGACTCTCTATCCTTTTCCGTTTTCAACTTAATCTTTTTGGCGCTTTCCTGTAGTGCCTCCTCCGCCACAAGATAACCCTTTTAGCTAACGACAAAATCTGTCAGCATAGCGGAGGCCAAAGTAGTCCTTGATGATGCTAAAAATCTCTTTCATATCCAGCCCGCTCTTACGCAGATCTTCAATGGCCGCATCGACCATAGCATCAAAAACCTCTTGCGCCATTACCTTTTTATTCTCCATGAATCTTTTCCTTCCAAGACCAAACCGAAAACATAAATGGGGTGAATGTTGTATGTTAGAAAGGGAAACAGGGCGTTTTTCCGGAGGAAAATTTCTTTCTGTTTAAAGAAGTATCCTCCTCTAGACTAGAAAGTTTGGCTAACTTCCCTTAACCTGGAAGAGTGAGTGAAATTCAAAATAGAATCGACCAATCCTTCGATTTCCTCGGCCGTGGATGCGCCTTTCTGAAGGATATAGTTCGCTTCGCTCTCTTCCGCGGCGCCTCGATATTCGTTGGGATCATAGTTCGTAAAAAGCACGACCGTGACCTTCGGGAACATATTTTTCAATTTTTTATTAATTGCAGCCGCTTCCGTTGGCAATTTTATGTCCATAAAGATGATATCAGGACAGAAATAAGTTGCCTTTTGTAAAGCCTCCTCTCCATTTTTCGCTTCCTCCAAAACCATTGCGGGAAATCGGGATTGAAGAAAATTTTTCAGTGTGTTGCGAAAAGTGATGTTCTTCTCAATGATCAGTATCCTGTTAATTCTGTGTTCCACCGTTTTCTTAGCTCATCCCTCAAAAATGCATATCTGAAAGAGTCGGGAGTTCTTAGGTGCTTTGTCCATTTCTTATTGTTCTCCTTGTATCCTGGAGATGTTTCATTTATTCTAAAAGGAACGATTAGGCTAGTAAATGGGCTCAACAACGTATTTTTGAATAAATACAACTTTATTCTTGGAGAATTATGGCGCGTAGGCCGGATAATTCGCTTGATTCATCCTAAAAAGTGACGGCCTGGTTTTGCCTCGGTGGCCCTTTGACAGCCAACATGGAATCTCCCGGAATTCCACTCAGACTTTTCGATATGAACACATTTTTAGGAACCAAGGAGGTCGGAGATGAACGAACGAAACAGGTTGTTTCTGTTGATATCGATCATGGTAGCGGCTTCTCTTATTGTCGTTGGGATCACGATCAAAGTTCTATATGATGCAGCGTTTTCGGAAGAACAGGCGCGGTTAGTGGAGACCGCCCAAAGCCAGGCTCGGCTCATAGAGGCGATTGCCCGGTTCGATAAGATTCATCAACAAAAATGGCATCCCGATCGGGGGGAACCCACAGAGGCAACTCTGAGCCAAATAATAGACGCCCATGGAAAATATAAGGGGTTTGGTGAAACAGGAGAGTTTACCCTGGCTCGTCTTGACGGAAATAACATCATCTTCTTGCTTAACCACAGGCATGGTGGTCTTGACAAACCGAAGCCGATCCCTTTTGTATCAAAGCTGGCACAACCCATGCGTCAGGCCCTGCTGGGGAAATCCGGTACCCTGATAGGCCATGATTACCGGGGGGAGACTGTACTGGCAGCGTACGAACCAGTACAGGAATTAAACTATGGTATCGTGGCCAAGATTGACCTCGCTGAAATTCGGGCGCCGTTTGTTAGGGCCGGTACAATAGCTCTGGGATTTACGGTGCTGATTGTTTTTATCGGTGCATTGTCCTTCCTGCGGATTACCAAACCAATGATCAGGCGTTTGGAAAGCCAGGCTGACGAACTGAAGACCGCAAATGAGGCAATGAAACGCGAAATAGTCGAGCGCGAACGTGTGGAGGACGAGATCAAATGGGAAGCAAAGGTAAACGCTGCGCTTTCCGAGCTGTATGAGCCGGTGATTTCTCCATCGGCTTCGATCCTGGATATCACGGTCACCATTTTGAACGAGGCAAAGGAGTTGACGGCAAGCGGTCATGGCTACGTCTCATCCATAGACCCTGTCACCGGCGATATGATCGCACATACGCATACTTCCATGATGCAAGGCCAGTGCGGGATCAAGGGAGAAAGCCGGCGAATCACATTCCCAAAGGCTGAAGATGGACACTACCCGGCACTCTGGGGGCATTCCTTGAACAACATGGAACCTTTTTTTACCAATTCGCCAAAAACCCATAAAGCATCTACTGGAATTCCTGAAGGCCATCTACCCCTTGAACGTTTATTATTCGTGCCCGTGTTGCTGGGCAAAGAGCTGGTCGGTCAAATTGCCCTGGCCAACAAAGAAAGCGATTATACCCCAAGGGATCTCAAGGCCATTTGTCGCATGGCCGAGTACTACGCACTGGCAATTCAGCGCAGCCGGGCCGAAGAGGAACTCCAAAAGGCCCATGAGAAATTGGAGGAGCGCGTTGATAAGAGAACAAGAGAACTTTCGAGGGCCAATGTGCTTTTAGCCGGGGAGATCGGGGAACATAAAAGGACGGAGGAAGCGCTAAAACAATCCGGGAGAGAACTCACGGACTTGTCATCCAGGCTCCTGACAGCCCATGAAGAAGAAAGCAAACGAATTGGTCAGGAACTCCATGACGGGCTTGCGCAAACGCTGAGCGCTATCAAAATTTGGGTCGAAGCGGCCCTAATGCAAATGAATCAAAAAAACCTCGACGAGGCTGCCAAATCACTGGAATCTGTGAGGCCTCTGGCTCGAGGAGCTGTTGAGGACGTTAGAAGGATCAGTAAAAACCTTAGGCCGTCGTCCCTGGATGATTTTGGTATTGTAGCAACAATTTCTTGGCTGCTTCAGGAGTTTAAGACCCTATATGTCAGGATTGAGATCGAAGAGCAGATTGAGATACTGGAAGATGAAATACCTGATCCTTTGAAGATTGTCATTTATCGAATTTCACAGGAAACGCTGAATAATGTGGCCAAACATAGCCAGGCCGGCGTTGTGCATTTCTGCCTAAAGAAGACAGATAGCGTGATAGAATTGGTTATTAATGATAACGGCGAAGGATTTGAAATGGAAGATATTCTCTCCGGTGACCCGTCCGGCAGAGGACTTGGTATTACCAGCATGAGGGAAAGAACTGAGTTGTCAGGAGGGTCTTTTTCTATCGAAACGCGCAAAGGATCAGGCACTACTGTCCAGTCGTTATGGCCTTTGACATAATAGTGACATAGCCAGCTTAAAAATCCTCCCACCCTTTCTCTTCTTGATCTCAATTGGCTGCCGCTGACAATACAAGCGACCTAGTGGCATTACCTGTCGATTAGGCCTTTCTCTATGGCAAAAACCGTGAGGGCTGCGGTATTGTGAAGATCCAATTTCTCCATTAAATTGGATCGATGTTTTTGGACGGTTTTTGAGCTGATGAAAAGGAACTCAGCCATCTCCTTGCTCTTGTATCCTTCTGCTATGAGCTTCAGGATTTCACGTTCCCGCGGCGTAAGGGTGTCCCATGATGTCTTTTTTCTTATGGCGTTTTTTCCTGCAAGATACCCTTCTATCACCTTCCCCGAAATATCCGGACTCAGATACCGTTTCCCATCGAGAACCTTCCTGATTGCTGTCGTAAGCTCATCATGGTTTGCGTCTTTGAGGACGTATCCATCCGCACCAGCCTCGAGCGCCGATAGGACATATTCCTCTCCCCTGTGAACAGTCAAAACAACAATTTTTGTATCCTTACTTCGCTTTTTTATCTCACTGATAGCCTCCGTCCCTGTCATCTTTGGCATGGATAGGTCCATTAAAATGAGGTCGGGTGATAGTGTTTCAGCTGATCGGACTGCTTCACGACCGTCTTCCGCCTCACCCACTATCTTGAAATCAGGATTAGATGACAGGAGCGCCTTTAATCCCTGCCTTAGTATCGTATGATCCTCTGCAATCATGATTCTGTAAGGTCTTTTCATGATTCCGTCACCGCTCCATAAGGTTGATATCAATGGGAACGAGAGCTTTTCAAATGGCCCCGCATGCGTTCATAGCCGGCTCACCAAGAACAAAAAGCGATTATTGAATCAGTTTGGATGCAATGGCAGCCGCATGTTCACCCTGAAACCGGGCTGCCGCCAGTTCATTCTCACTGGGCATGCGTTCTCCCTTGCCGCCGGCGATAGTTGATGCACCGTATGGGGAACCGCCGCTCATTTCGTCGATGCGCATCTGCCCCTGGAACGTGTAGGGCAGGCCCACGACCACAAATCCATGGTGCAGAAGCGTGATGTGAAAGCTGAGAATAGTGGATTCCTGCCCCCCGTGCTGCGTAGCCGAACTGGTAAATACGCTTCCGGTTTTACCCACCAGGGCGCCTTTGGCCCAGAGCTGCCCCGTGGCGTCCAGGAACTGTCGCATCTGGCCGCACATGTTGCCAAACCGCGTGGGGGTTCCAAACAAGATGGCATCGGCCTCTACAAGCTCATCCACTTTGCAGACGGGAATGTGGGCAAGGGCTTTCTGCGCGTCCACCGCACCCATTTTTTCCAGCACCTCATGGGGCAAAGTTTCGGGAACCCGGCGCATTTCAACCCGGGCTCCCACAACTTTTTGCGCCCCTTCGGCAATCGCCTCCGCCATTTGATGCACATGTCCATACAGGGAATAATAGACTATCAGCACTTTCATCTTTTTTTTCCTCCTATCCGGTCATGGGTTGATGAACGGGTGTTTTTACATCTCCGGACCCGCTTTTTTTAAGCTCCTTCATGCGCTCTTCCAACTCTTTTTCCGCCATCCGTTTTCCGGATTTCGTTAAGAACCAGGGCTCAAGATTTTTGCGCAACCTGTTGATACACTCTTTAAACGTGAGCCCAAAACCCATCTGGATACTGCGAATGGCGGTTTCGGAATATCGCCATAGTTTATCGGCATCTTTAACAACACTGTCATTGAGTGAAACGGCTTCTTTTCGGGAGTCATGCCCTTTGATAATCTCCTGGATTTCCAGAACCTTATCTTCGTGATAGTTGACTTTTCGAAGAATATCGCCGGCAATTTTTGCCCCTTCAACTTCGTGGACGCGATTCCATTCCGGCATGGTGGTCTTGGGGCCGAAGGCCTTCAGCTGAACATCCTCCGGCACCGCCTTCCACCCCACATCGTGGAGGATAATGGCCGGAATCACGATATCTTCTTCTCCCCCTTCCTGCACCAGCAGTTGCTGAGCAAGGTTTGTTGAAATCTCCGTGTGAATATCATTCTTTCTGGTGTTGAGATAAGGTCGCGCCAGATCCCAGATCCGCTCGTAAATATCCTTCAGCATGAAATCCTCGCTCAGCATGAACCGTTTCGATTCGGCTTTAAAATGAACAGATGCTTCTTGGGGTTTACTATAAGCAAAAGCCCGAAATGGGTCAAGGTTATCCTTGTTTCATGACCGCGGCCGGATCACTGGATGCCCATTTCCAGGCAGGGATAAGGCAGACGAATGAATAGGGCAGGACTGTCAGGGAAAACAGAACCGCCAGTTGGTAAGCATCCACGGTCGGTTTGAGCTGGAAGGCCGGATAGAGGGTGGCCCAGCCTTTCAGGGCGTGTTCAAAAAGGGGTGCTCTAGCCATGAAGGTATGGACATAGGCGGTGGAGACCCCCAGAAGAAACGCCGTCAGTGAGATGACACACCCCTCCCAGAATTTGATCATCAATATATCCGAGGTATCCCACCCCAATCCTTTCAAAATCCCGATCTCCTGCCGTTCCTCTGCACTCAGTCCGGTGGCTTTGTCCCAGGCGAAGATGAGGAAAGCCAGAAAAGCCCCCACCAGCAGCACAATCGTATAACCACCGCGCCAATCGAACAAAGCCGTGTAGGTCCTGAGAATCTCCTCTTTCAGTATGCAACGGGTATCGGGAAGTAACAGGGACACCTTCTCCGCAATGGTGGCGGATTCGCGGGGATTTCGAATGGTGACCGCCAGATCGGTGGCAAACCCCTCAGGAATTCCGGTCAGACGTCTGAATGTCGCTTCACTCATGACGATTAAATCGGATGTCACCAGTTCGCTGGATGACGTGAAGGTTTTGACGATCCGCAATTCAAGGGCTTCTCCGTCAAAGGTCCTGAAATAGAGCTGATCCCCTTGCACGGTCCCCCAGGTTCTTGTGACACCTGCCCCCACTTCCACGGTTCCTTCTCCATAGGCATAATCATCCTTTACCATAAGGGTATAATTGGCCTGGGCAGCAGGGTGGTAGTAATAGCCCCACAGGCGCGGTTTGGCCCGCCTGACGCCCCGTATTTTCTTAATATCTTTTGCGTAATGAAGCGGAACAAGCGCCTGCCTGCCTACAACGATTCGCTGCACAATCATCTCGGGAGAATCCTCTAAAATGGTCTCTGCTTCATACCGAAGCCCGTTGGTAAAGAATACGACCGACGAAATGAGGAAAACCATCAGGGTATAGACCAGCACCAGAGAGATATTTTTCCATTTTCGCCTGAGGAGGGCGGAAAGGGTGAAGTCCAGAAAAGATCTTTGACGTTCAATCCAGCTCATGGCCCGGATTCCTTCAGGCGATGCGGGGGGGAAACAAATGATCCTGATGGGAAATGTTCCAATGCCATCGGATGATCCTGAAAGGCCGAATGGAGATCCGACTGGGAGGGATGCCGCGTATAGCGTGCCTCTGTAAAAAGGCACAGGTCCGTTATTCCCAAAGTCCTAACCAGCTTTTTTTCTGCTGTGATACGGCTTTGGTGGGTCCTGGCCGTAAGGGCGGGATGAGCACATAAAAGAAAAAAAAGGATTGAACCATTCAGGGTGATGTAGAGGAGGTATAGGGTCGATTTCCTCATGGGGGATGCTCAATCATCCAACTTCCTGATGACCGCCGGGGTAACCTTTTTAAAAACCAATATCCGCGTCCCGTTGTGATCCTTTTTGAATGCTTCGGCATCTTCTTTGGTGAAAAAGGGGATCAGCTCCCTTCCCATGGGACCGTACACATCGCTCCCGATGACGAAGAAGGCTTTCCGGGCATCCAGCAGTTTCAGGTCGTAATATTCCGTAACATAAATGGCCGCGATATCCTTTTGGGTCTTTCCGGGGATGTATTTCTTGAGATCGAAATAGTACTTGAAAAGATCTTTGGCCCCATCAAAAAAAGCCACTGTGCCATCGTTGAAAATGACCTCTCCCACCCAGTCGGGGTACTTGTAGACAAACATACCACAGACAGGACATTTATCCTTTTTAGAGGGCTTAACGGGGGCCGGGTCCAGAGCCAGTGCGAAACCGGCCGAGAAGAGGAAAATCAAAATCCCTGCGACCCACCCGATTCCAAACACCTTTTGAGCGGGCATCCCTTTACCCTGGTCCCGACGTGTTTTCCTGGAGACTTTCACAATTCGTACTTCCTCCCCATCTCCCGGTTTTTCAACCGATAACCGTAAAATTCCTGATCATGATCCTTTCTGCTTCATCCTCATGCGCTTCATCTTACGTTTTTCCCGAATCATCCGGGTATCCCGATACATATCCTCATAAGCCGCTTCCGCAGCGCCTTCAAAATTGCTCAACTTTCCGCCGTACTGGGCTATGAAATTCTCAGCCGCTTCTTTTGTCCCAAAAGCCCATTTTGCTCTTTTGGTCATAACGCCCATCTTCTTTCCGCCGATGACCCAGAAAGCCTTTTCAGCGTCGATAAGATTCTTTGTGTTGTAATCTCCAACCCAGATCTCAACAGGGCCCTTATCGATATTCACGGCCATGTCGATGGCCGCGCAATGAAGGGAACACCCTCCAAAGGTAGACCCGTCATCATAGACGATAAAGGTCCTTGAAAAATTAAATTTATTCCTGTCCATGCCGCACAGGGGGCACGAGGGTGCTTTAATGATATCACCGGCGGGTGGTTCAGCACTCTGGACCGGAGAGAGGATAAGTGACAACGGGAGCAGTAGAAACAGTGCAAAGACAAAAGACTTTTTCATGACAGAGAGCCTCCTTACCGTAAAGAAAATGAATTGAAAAAATAGATTGGGCGAAACAGAAACCAATGAGCGGCAACAGCGTAATATAACTATCTTTGATGTGTCAAGGCTGTTTTTTATTCCACTGTGAGATTTTCGACCTTGAACTTTCCGATGACCACCGAAACCTTGTCCCCTTTTTTGATTGATTTTCCCACGTTGGAAAAAAGGATGGTATACTGGCGGCCTTTTTTGGGGCTGAGCGTGGTGGAACGTAACGGTCCCACCTTGGTTAAGGGAACGGGGAATTTCTTTCCGGTTTTCTGGACCAGAAGATAAACCTCCCTGTTCTCTTTGCTGCGGCTGAGCAGGGCCTTTGACTTTTCAGGATCCGTGATCAAATACCTGAAATCCACAAAATAGTCACTGGCGGTGAGGCGAATGGATGCCGGTCTCACCCCCCAGCGGTCCTCCAGAACCTTGTACTTGTTACCGGGAACCGCACTTTTTACCGCAGGACCGGGTTCCTCGCTGAAAGACATAACCGGCCGGAGCAGTAGAGACAGAACCGAGAGAAAAAACACGGTTGCGATAAAAAATGCCTTTTGCTGCATCGTAAATCTGAGGGTCATATGATTCCCTATTGTACGGTCTCAGCTCCCAGATGTTCAGGAACTGATGATCTGATGTAAGAAAACATCCCTCCGGGATAGGCCCCATTGTTGGTAAGATTCAGTTTCCCATCGTAGAGCGGATAATGCCAGGGCGGATTTTTGGGGGATACCACGATAACATCCGCTGTCTTTCCCGTCGCCAGTTCGAATCCGTATTCCTGTCTGGGATACTGCAATCTGTTGCCGTCTTCCGACCACAGGGTCATGTACAACCCCAGCAGCTGGGGCACATGGGTTTCAAGACCCGCATTGAGAAACCTGATGAGAAGGCGCTCACCCTGAAAAAGGGGTTCTGTCCCATTGATACTCAGCAGCCCTTTATCCGGGTAGGACATGCCGTTCATCAGAAAATATTTCGGCTCGTAAAGAACGCTGCTGCCGATGGTGGCGTTGGGGACGGCCCCGTACGTCCCGGCCGCAATGGCGTTTTGGATGGTCGGGTCAATTTCGTGGAAAATAACGATCAATTCAAAGTTGTAGGGCACATCCGCATAGGCAAATCCCTGGGCCGTGTCTTTGATCACCGGGAGAAACATCCCCATCTGGACCTGTTTGGCCGGGTTCGTTCCACTCTGAAGCAGGTACGTCCCGGGCCGAAAGGACTCCCATCGATATTCTCCCACCTGGCCGGGCTGGGTTTCATGGGTAAAAGAACGGACCCTGGCTGTGTAGTTGCCCGCAGGTCTCGCGCCGATCCACGTCTCGGTATCAGCCGGAAAGTTGGTCCAGACCGGTCCGCTGTTATTGGTCAGTCTTTGCCCGAGAATATTCAGGGAAACCGGTTCACTGAGATTATTCTTAAGATGGATGATCAGGACATTATCGTCCGGCGCCACCCGCAGGGTCGGTCCGGGTACGGAAATAGCGCCGTCCGCGGTTGTCAGGTTTTTATCCGGGTCCAGTCCGAACCCCCATACGGGAACCCTGCTCCCGTCCGCCATGGTCTTGTTGGCAGCGCCGACCTGCAACCAATATTCGGCGGCTACCGCCTGACCCGCCATGATCGTCAGGAGACACAGAAATACGAACAACCCCTGAAATCCGATTACTTTTTTCGAGAACATACTGAAATCCTCCCTCAATGGTTTAGTCAATGGGCACATCGGGATGTTCGACGATCATAAAGCTTATCAGACCCCCCGGCCAGATGTCGTTGCTGGTCAACTCTTTTTCCGTATGGGAGTGCCACATGTAGAAATATCCCCCGGCGGCGTTCAGACCTCCGTGACCGGGCGGCAGCTCCCCTTCGCCGCCCAGAAAAGGACTCCCCGAGTAAAAAGCGCCATAGGTCACCGCATCCCGTGGCGGCAAAACCACCGGAAAGGGTTTACCGTGATTGGGCGCATACTCATAAGGTTCCAGGGGATCTTCAGGTGAATGGCCGTAAATATCCCACCCCAGTTCCTTGCCGGTCCATCCCCAGACCAGGTCCGCCGTCTGGCCCGGAATGCTTTTGATGGTGGTGGCCTGCCACGCCAGATCCGGCCCGGCCCCCGGTGCACTGGAGAGAAGCCTGCCGTCAGCGGCAATGGTTTCAAAATCGTTTCCATGAAAATGCATGGGATGCGTTTGTCTTCCCGCGCCGATAAACCGAATGAGAAGCTTTTCACCGGGATGCATCCTCGGCTGGCAGTTATAGGGCTGCGTCGGCAGCCAGGGAACATTATTCTCTGCCAAAAGATCCGGATAGTTGCGGCCGTTTATAAACCAGTTGGTGGGAAAATATTTGGTAAAATCGATCAGATTCCACTGCCTTTCTTCCACCTGCCTGTGGATGATGGGGTCCGTCTCCGACATCAGATAGAGAACCTCCCTGTCGTATTCACTGTCAACATGGTTATAGGCGTATTTCTTTGCAGGGTCACCACCGGCAGGCGTGGCAGCCGGTCGAACAATCAAGGCGCCGAACAACCCCATCTCCACTTGAAGATCAGCCCGGGTACCGCTGCGGTACAGGTAGGTGCCGGGTTCGGTTGGGGTGAAGGTATAGGTCACTTGTTTTTCTGCGTTAGTGGGTTTTAAATGGGCCTGTCGCGCCTCCTGGGTCATCAACCCATCAACGCCACCTGTAGCCGTTACCTGGTGCCCGGGAAAAACAATGGATGCATTGCCCGACTCATTAGGCAGCTCGTTTGAGAGGGTGATGGTCACAGGCACGTCCTCGATAACAATAAGGGTCGGTCCCGGGTATTGGGCGCGCCCGGTCTCGCCGCCGGCATTGGTGACCGCGTAACCCCATATAATCGTACTGTCGCCGTCTGATGTGACGATCACATCCTGTTTGGCCACAAGGTTGAAACTGTTTCCGCTGATACCGACGATGGCCCCTTGAGCACCGGTTCCAAAGAATAACAAGAGAGCGCCTATCAAAAGAACCACCCGGATGTGGTGCTGTTTTCCGATCCTATCCATTCGTTTCCTCCTCATACAAGGTCGCTACAGGGGGTTGATAACAATTTCCGTCATAATGCCGCCGCGTTCCTGGTCGCCATTTGACAGATTCGCCAAATCCGTGGTGTAAAGAAAATAGGTTCCCGGCGCCACACCGCTGGTATCGAGTATCACGTCGTAGTCCTGACCCCCGCCCACGTTGAGCACATTCACCGTCATGGAAGTGTCCTTTCCGTCCGGTCCCCTTAACAGGGCAGCACCCCTTGCCACCACTTTCATGGGTACCCCCAAAGTGGTGGCAAATGTGTACTGGTGGGTGGTTGAAATATTGGAGACACGCAACAGAATCCGCTGCCCCGCAGTGGCGGTGATCAATGACGGGATTTTCTGTGCCCCGAATCCTTCCTTGTTCAAAATATCATTGGGTTTAATGGTATCGGGGTATCCCCTGCCGTTGATCATGGGGTATTCATCGAACATGGCGGCAAAAGGGAGTGCCTGAACCGTGTCACTGGCGATGTGAAAAAAGGAGTCAAAACCGGTGAGCAGAACGGGAAATGCCACATCGTAGCCGCTGGTACCATCGCCGTCATTGTAGGCAAATTTTGTAAAACCGCCTATAGACGTTCCGTCCTGTTTCGGTGTAACCCAGAGATTACCGACCATTCCCATCTGCATATGTTCGGCCGCCTCCACATGACAGTGGTAAAAATAGGTGCCGGGAACCACGGCGTTATAATAATAGGTCATACTGTTTCCCATATTGGCCGAGGGCGAGGGCTCCGGCAGACCGTCAAAGATGGGGGCCGCATTGGGAAACCCGTGCCAGTGAACCGTATGGGGGTCAAACAGATCCGGCCGGACCGCCATTCCCACGTTGGTCATGGTCAGATAGAGCTCTTGGCCCTGCTTCACCACAATGGTGGGCGAAGGCAACTGGGCTTTGAGCGTCATGTCGGCGATGACCCTGTTGTCCGGTACACCGTCAGCATTCCCAAAGCCGAAAATATACAGATCAAGACCGTCGGCCATGGTCGTGTAACCATCGCCACCGGTAATACTTCTGCAGACGATGTTGGGATCTTCGGAAATACCGTCCCCGTTTGTATCGCCTGGGCACTGCACGAGAACATTCGCGCTCACCGTCAAAGCCCACAGCCATACGAAGAGCGTCAGCAAAACGATCATGCTGCCATACCGGGTTCGTCTTTTCATCATTTGCCCTCCATGGGTTTTTAAACCACTGGTTTTAATTTCTCTATTTTACGCGTTACAAAACAGCCGGCCTTTTAAGGTACTGCGCCGGCAACTGCCAGCCTAGTGATACTCATCAGCCCCCACATCGGGCATTGATATATTCCGGCTTTGCCCATCAAAATCAAAGCTCAAGGGCGAAAAACCGTAGGAAACAACGCTCTGCCCGTTATCCCTGGCAGGGCTTGCGGCTTGAATATGGTAATTGCCCTGTGCCGGAAGAAGGGGTGTATACCGGACCGATATATTATTGCCCCCCTCGTCAATGATGGCGGTGGTTTCCAGAATATTCAGATAACTGTCCACCACCAGCGGATCCACATAGAAATTGTTGGCCCCGTAATCATACCCCGTGTTGGGATCCACCTGATGGGAAAGGAAACACTTTACCGGCGTAAGATGGCGCGTCATGCTCTCTCCCGGCGGCACATAAACATCCCAGTAATCCCCAAGGGGGTTCGGCGCCAGTCCACCGGCGCCTTCATTCAAAGACGCATTATTATACCAAGTCCGGTTGTGCCGGATAATGTTGTTCACCAGGACCGGGTTACTATAATCCGGTTCCGTGGGACCGGATGTATCCAGAATAAGCTGAAGGGCCTGGCTGTTTACCGCCGTCACCACGCCGGAAGCCTGGGGTGTGGAGTTAGCGGCCCCGGCCTCAAAGGAGAGGCTGCTGGTGGCCGTGCTGTCGTTGTTGATAATGGTATTTTGAAGGATGTAACCCCTCACCACGTCCTGCATGAAAATTCCGGCCCCCGAGTGGGCTGCCACATTGTTGACAATCATGTTGTTAAAGATCTTGATCCGGTACCAGTTGGCAGGCTGGCCGGGGAAGTCTTTCAAATCCTCTCCGTTTGCGGCAAACACATGGATACCGCCGCCGCTTCCCGCCCCTGCCAGATTTCCCTGGATCAGGTTGGCATTCACCGTCACGTTTCCACTGCCCGTACCACCGGCCACATTACCGCCGATGAAGATGCCGCCGCCTTTTCCGGCCTTATTGAGCAGGGCGCCAAAGAAATCTTCGTTAAAAAGGATCCTGTTTTCCCGAATTACATTTTCTCCGGGACACACACCGCCGTGGTTGATACCGCCGCCGTTAAACCGGGAGAAATTACCCGCGATGATGTTTTGCTCGATGAGGTAGTCCCGGGCATAATCGTTGATGCTGATGCCGCCACCGCCCTGCACCCCGCCGTTACGGTGGATCTTGTTCCGGCGGATGACGATATCGTTATTGTTGACGCCGTTCCACCCGATGCCCTGCATGCCCAAGGTAATGCCGCCGGCGAAATTGCCTTGGTTCCCGGTGATCTCGTTGTTGGTGACCTCCAGGCCTACGGCTCCCGTGAAGGCCCAGATGCCGCCACCGGCCTTGCTGCCGATGAGCCTGAAACCGTCAATGGCCGCCTGGCCCTGGACCGTAAAGGGATGCCCCGGATTAAAATAATTGGTTATGGTGAGATCGGGGTTCTGATCGGTTCCACCAGGATATT
>CAYPQJ010000068.1:0-19254 GCA_964412835.1 uncultured Desulfobacteraceae bacterium
CATATACCTCGAGGGCCTCTTTTCCGCTTCCGGCGATCAAGGTTTTATAACCCAGCCGCTTTAACAACTCTTCGCCCACTTCAATAATCATATCCTCGTCGTCCACAAAAAGGACCGTCTCAGTCCCCCGTAATATCTCCCCAGCCGGCCGCTTCTCCTCAATGACGTCCTTCAGAGAAGCCGGCAGATAGATATTAAAAATAGTCCCATGATCTTTTTCACTGTAAACATTGATGAATCCACCATGATTTTTGATGATGCCATATGCCGACGCCAACCCCAGACCGGTGCCCCGGCCCATCTCTTTGGTGGTAAAGAAGGGATCAAATATCCTTTCCCGGGTTGCTTTATCCATTCCGATGCCCGTGTCCCTGACGGATATTTTCACATACTTACCGGGTTCAATAGCGAACGGTTTCACGTAGTCCCCGCCAAGAACCACGTTCTCTGTTTCCAGATAAAGATCGCCGCCCCCGGGCATGGCCTGCCAGGCATTCACATAAAGATTTAAAAGAACCTGAGAAATCTGGCCCCGGTCAATCTCCGCAGGCCAGAGGTTTTCCTCGTACGTGCCATTTATGGTGATCTCTTTCTTGGCCCGGCCGAACATTCTATTTTGTTTTTGGATAAGTTCATTCAAATCAGTTGGTTTGACTTCATATTTTCCACCCCTGGCAAACCCTAAAAGTTGCCGGGTCAGGGCAACGGCACTTTCAACATGCTTCTCTATCCCCCTTAGGTGTTCAAAATCCGGATGAGAAGAATCTTTGTTCATCAATGTTATCGAGGCATGGCCCTGGATACCCATGAGCAGATTATTGAAGTCATGGGCGATACCACCGGCCAGGGTTCCCATGGCCTCCATCTTCTGGGCCTGTTGGAGTTGGGCTTCCAGTTTTTTTTGTTCGGTAATATCGCGAATCGATTCAATGGCCCCCATGATTTCACCGGCGCTGTCATAAAGCAGAGAAGCCTTGTTCCACAAAAATCCGCCCGGTTTAACCAAGGGGTCGTAGGTTTCGGAAACCAGTGATTCCCCCGTCTTTTTCACGAACTGATACTTCGCCCCTATCTCTGTATTCCATTGACCTACCAGGTCGATCAACACCGGCCGTCTCTCCCCATAGAAGGGGATGGCATATTCATAGTCTCCTTTTCCCAGCATATCCCGGGCCTTTACGCCGGTCATATGCTCAATAGCCCGGTTCCAGGCGATCACCTTCCCTTCCAGGTCAATCACCATGGTGGCATCGGGAAGAAAATCAATAATCCGGGTTAAACGCTGCCGTTCAAGCGCTTGGTGTTGTCTTTTAAGGAGGTCCTCGGCTTGGATGGCTTCGGTGATATCGTTGAGGACAACCATGATGGAAGTGGTTCCCTTTTCTTTGATCCACAACAGCCTGAGTGATATATGCCTTCTGTTCATGATCAAAGGGGTATCCAGAGTCACCCGCTCTGAACCACCGTTTATTTTTAAAAGCAATTTTTCAATTCTCCGGCGATCACGCCCATGGATCAATTCTACGAACGTTTCGCCCAGTAACACCTCCTCCGAAATGCCCATGAAAGAAACAGCCGCAGGATTGGCAAAAATTATCCTGCCTTCAGGGGCGAGTTCTATGATACCGTCGGATATGTTACCCAAAATCGTTTCAAGATGTCCTTTGGCCCATATGAGCTCCGTGGTTATCTCCCGTTTATAAACCCCTTTAGACCCCATTATTATTTCGGGCGCATCCGTTGAAACAGTCCGATCCGATTGTTCAATGGCAGCGAGGACATGTTTTGCCATCTGATCAAATGGCCCCTTTACGATAAAAGCATCGGCGCCCAGTTCATTAATGTCTCTGGAATTTTCGGCGATTGTCGCCGAGAGAATAACTTTATACGCATCCTTTATTTCCGGCATCTCCTGAATAATCCGGCATAATTGCGCTCCATCAATGTTGGGCATCACCAGGTCGATGAACATAACATGGGGGCTGTATGTCCTCAGAATATCAAGTGCGCAGAGACCGTCTCCCGCGATCTTGACCTGATGACCGTGTTTTTCAAGCAGGTGAACCATATACTTCAAAACAACCGGATGATTATCCACCACCAGAATTTTTTTCTTCATTTCGGGCACCCTGATTAAGGTACTTTGATACGGTCTGGGGGTTGTATCAAAATGTTTATAAAGATTGCAATGTTTTTAGTCTTTGTAGAATGTAAACATTCAAAACCCTTTTCCCACAATTTGAAAAAAGCGCAGATTTAAAGGTTGACATGTCTTTTTGGAAAGCCTGTTGTCCGACAACAGACATCAGACATCGAATTATCGGGAAATCAATTTATGCTGAACCGTAAAACGGCCCAATTCAGTTCCCTGAAAAAGCCTTCCCTTTCCAAAGAGGTGGAAAACAAACTGAGAGAGGCCATCAATACCGGCGTCTACCAACCAAACGACAAGCTGCCGGCCGAACGGGAACTGGTGGATCAATTCCAGGTCAGCCGAAGTACGGTTCGAGACGCCCTCAGGAATCTTCGCAACCAAGGCATGATTAACGTCATAAGGGGCGTAAACGCAGGCGCTTACGTGCTGGAGCCAACCCCCCAACCCATCACCCGAAGCATTCAAAATCTAATCCAGATGAGGAAAGTCAATTTTGCCCATCTGATTGAACTCAGGCTCTATATCGAACCGGATGTGGCCAAAACGGCTGCCCAATTCCGGACATCTGATGATGTGGAAGTTTTGACCGATCTTTTGGATCGTGCTGATATGGCCATTAAAAAATCGAGGAAAGAGGCACGCCTCATCAACGTGGGGTTTCACTTTGAAGTTGCCAAAATCACCCGGAACGCCCTCATTATTTTCCTTTGTGAATCCATTACCCAGGTTCATTCGGCCATGATCATTGAAATGACCCGTACCAAGTTGGACAAACAAGGCATCTCGAAACTCATTTCCGAACACAGATTGATTCTGGATGCCGTCGCGGATGGAAACCCCGAAGAGGCCTTTCTAAGAACCAAGAAACACCTGGTAGAAACCTACGCCACCTATACAAAAATTTTTCCGGATATTGTTGATCGCCTTGCCGCGAAGCGGATCAGGCGTTTTGCTGAACGTTAAATGGCCTTTCACGGGCTTATTCAGAAAGGAAAGAGGACGGGATATGGAGAAAACTCCGGATAAGTTGCCCCAATGTGCCCTTTGCAGGGTCAAAAACAAGATCTGTTCCCAAGAAGACGGCCATGGGCCTGATACCTGCCCCACCCTTAACCTCGCGCCTTTGATCAAGGAATCGCTTTCGGAATATGAACGTCCTGCCATAAAAGAATTTGCACGTTACGCCACCATCCAGGAAGGCGAATGTTATGCCGACAGGGGCCTTCAGGATCCGTATGTCATCCATCCCGTAAAGACCAGGATCCAGGAAACCATCGAGTTTGCTCATAAGATGGGATTTAAAAGACTGGGCATCGCTTTCTGCGGCGGGCTCAGGGAAGAGGCTAAGATTCTTTCGGAAGTGCTGAAAGAGCAGGCATTTGAGGTGGCATCCGTCATCTGCATGGTGGGGAGAACACCCAAGGAATTCCTTGGCATTCATGAGGAGCAAAAAGTTCATGTGGGCAAATTTGAAGCCATGTGCAGCCCCATAACGCAGGCCGCAGTCCTGAACCGGGTAAAAACCGAGTTTAACATTGTGTTTGGATTATGCGTCGGGCATGACTCCCTTTTTATGCATTACGCCGACGCGTTGTGTACCGTATTGGTGGCAAAGGACCGGGTCACGGGCCATAACCCCCTGGCCGCCTTGAACCTGCATCAGTCTTATTACAGGCGGTTGAAAAAAGAGACATTCAAAAAGGGAGGTTCGATCCGGATAATAAGGGAAGAAGCGGCGGAATAAAAAAAGAGAGGAGGTAAAAAGCTGGATTGTCCAAGTCGTCCGTACAAATGGAAATCTTTCTAATGGCAACAACCCATGATGGGGACCGAAAATCAAAAGAAGTGGGAGGAATCAAGATGAACAAGCCGGAAGGATTCCCATGGCCATGCGGTTTTCCCAACTACAAATGGACCATCACCTTCCGGCTTTTTTCTTCTCCCGTTCTCCCTTTACCATGGCCGGCACCATCTGCAGTCTGGAACAGTTCTGCAAATGGCTCATGAAGAAACCCGAACTCTGCCATCGTCTCATGGATTTCGCCCTGGACCACATTTTCGCCGTTCTCGATTACTGGGTGGAAACCTTCGGCGCGGATCACATATTTGCCTGGATGAGTTCTCCCAGTGAGTCCAACCAGGTGGTTTTTCACCAAAGCACGTGCAGCAGTTTGCCCTCCCCTACCACATGGCGTATCACGAAAGGCTGAATGCTCTCGGGATCAAGCGCTTTGGTTTTCATATCTGCGGGGACCAGAACCTCAACCTGCCCTTTCTTGCGGAGGCATGCCCCTGGAAACATCCCAGCGTCCTCAGTTTCAGCCACGAAGTCGATCTAGACGTTGCCGCCAAATACTTTCCCGAAGACATTATCTTTGGAAATATTGAGCCCGCCATCATTCAGATGGGCACACCCCGAAAGATCTACGAACTCTCTAAAATCGCCATCCATAAGGGAAAGAAGGCCCCCGGAGGCTTTATTCTGGGGCCGGGTTGCGGACTTCCCGCTACCGCGCCACCGGTCAACGTACATGCCATGACCAAAGCTGTTCATGACTTCGGGTGGTATGGTTAAATTTCCGAAAAATGCCTCACATTGCAGCAAAACAACTCAGGGATTTTGCTCTTTCGGCGTTTTAACCGCCAAGATAAGAATAATCCCCGCCGCCAACACAAACGCCGCCACATACAAACCACCCGAAAAAGAGCCGGTGGTATCCTTTATCCATCCCGTAAAAAACGGAGCAACCCAGGAACTCAGGAAGCCGATCAGATTCGCCAGACCGAATGTGGTTCCCACAATTCCTTTAGGCGCCAGTTCGCCCAGAAGCGCATAGTATGGCGGCCAGACCCCGAAAGCAAAGAACCCGGAAGTCAAATACAAAACGGTGATTAAAGTACTGGATGCCCGGATCTCCACCGCATAGGCCATGGCGAACATCAAAAGCGCCCAAATAAGAGCACTGGCGGCCACAAACCACTTCCGCCCCACTCCCCTTCTCGAAAACGAATCGCTCAACGTCCCGATGATATACAGGCCGGGAAGACCCACCAGACCCAGTATCCCGGAAAGAACGGAACTTGCGGTGATCGTCGAAATGCCCATTTCCATGTATATGGAGGGCATCCAGGTGGCCAGGAGCCAGTAAGCGTAGAGCATGGTGAAACCTAAGGTATACATGAGCCACAGATCACGGCCCATGAACGCCTTTCGGTAAGCCGCGCGAGTCTCGGCCGCATCTTCTTTTGGAACGGGTTTGGGATCCTGCACATATTTAAAAACCAGGAAACTGGTGATGATGGAAGGAAACGCAAAGACCACAAAAACCCACCGCCAGTTGTGGGTGTAATCGGCAATCATTCCTGAGAAAAACACCGCCAGGAAAAACCCGAAGGCAAGGCCCATAAACGATACGGCCTGGCCCTGGCCCATTTTTTCCGTGGGGGTAAAAGCCACGATGGTCGGTTTCTCATTTCCGAAATAGGCGCCATGGGCAAAACCGGTCAAAAAACGAACTGCCACCAGCATGGCGAAACTCTGGACCAGGGCGGTGCCGAGAGAGAAAAAAAACCACAGCACGGTGCTGATAATAAGGATCTTTCGTCTGCCGAAACGATCCCCGAGGTAGCCGGACGGCACCTGCATGAGGGTGTAAGAGAGAAAAATGGCGCTGAAAAGAGATCCGGCGGTGGCATAAGAGATATGGAATTCTTCCATGATCATGCCCAGCACTGGGGAAATCCCCATGCGCACCACATAGAGCGCCACCCACCCAAAAGCCATGACAAACCAGATTGTGTGATATTTCCGCCAGGGCATCCGGAAACCTCCTTGTTCTAATTCTTTCGGTTATGGATTTTCAATTCAAAAGCAGGGAAACGAAACAGATAGGCTGACGCTCCCGCATGGACACGTTGGTCGATCAGTTGACCCCGCTTTTTTGCCTCATTCAAAAAAGCCTTTTCATAATCCGTCCCGCCAAGACTTTTGGCATGACCGAATACCAGCCACACGCGTCCCGTGAGCGAACTCAGGTCTTCGGTAATTTTGTTTAGCGTCTGAGGTGTGAGCGCCTGGCTCACCCTTACGGCATCGGGGTCGATATGGAATCGCTTCTGATAATATGAAAAGGTGTGATACGCATGGTTGTGTACCAAAAACGTGTCGTCGGATTCGTGATGATCTGCCAGATAGGCCACCACTTGTTTCATTTCTTCGATTCTGATCGGGTAAACAAGACATTTGGCCGCTTCCACCGTAGGCTTTGCCAGGTTCAAGGCGATGAATAAAATGGCAGCGTACCTGAGCCACGAAAACCGCCATTTGTGGCGCCATAGCCATTCCAGGAATACAGCAATGGGAATATAAAGATTGAGAACACCATACAACAGCAATCGTTCTCCGAAGGGGTATTTGTGAAAACCGGAAACCGCTAGATTCAGGATTAAAGGCAGGAGTATCAAAGCCAGTAATGGCCGGTTCCTTTTCCAAATAAGGATGCAACCCATCAGGAAAAACAGAGCAGAGCCCCTGGCGCCCAGTGTCCATAAGGGGTTCTTGAAAACCCGTATGAGCACATCCGAGAAGAATTCCAAATCCCCCGGCACAAATGGCGGAAAAGGCATAAAATATCTGTCCCAGAAATTTAAGAGATACAGATCCTGCGTTTGTGATTGCAAAAACCGGTACTGAAGCCAGAAACTGAATATCCAGGCAAGGGAGACAGCCGAAAATAAAACAAGCCCTCTCCAATGACGGCTGAGGGTGCAGCGGATCATCACCACAGAACCGATCCCGAATAGGATAAAAACAGCTGAAAATGAAAACCACGGAGCGATACTTCCCCATAAACCAAGCCACAGAAGTTTTTTTCGAGAACAAACCGCAGACCCGCTTCCCCAGGCCAGCAGCATAAGCCCGATGGCGATGGCAAGATCCAGGGAATACGGTTTCATATTGTTTGCATGGTAGATGGCTTCGGGGATTACAGCCAGTTGTGCCAGGCACAAAACCGCACAGAAAGGGCCCACAACCCGGAGGGTAAACAGAAAAGCCAGGGGCAAAACAGCCACCCCGGCCACAATAGGGATAAATCGCAGCGATAACTCGTTATCGCCCAGAAGCTGAATAGAGACCCATTCAACCAGGCAAAATCCGATGGGCGCTATCTGGCCCACATCCAGGGGGCCGAAAAGAGCTGATAACGGTTTTGCAACCAGGTTCCCGGCCAGTGCCGCTTCGTCATTCCAGAGGGATATCCCGGCCAGGTAATTCCGGGTGCGCACCGCTGTGCCCAGACAGAGGAAGAAACAACCCATAAGAAACTCAGCGCGCTTAAGACCGAACTTGCAGCAAGCCGTGTTCAACAATTGCAGAGAATAAGGGTGCACTGTTAGCATAGGATCTTTTTATAATGGGTGGATATTTCCGCGCCTGTTTTAAACAGCTCTCTCACGCGAACGAAAGAAATCTATACACCTTTTTCCCGGCGCATTCAATTCAAAGGATTCAATGGCGGCAGTCTGAATTCAAATACCGTTTCAAAAACCACCTCTGGAAACGAAAGAAGAGCTGTGAGAATATCCGCTTGTCTGCTTTTCGAATATTCCTTGTAATTTTAAATGCAAAATCTTAAAATAGCATTGTATTTATGAATCTCATCTAATCTCCTGCTCGTGGATACCGGACAATGGAACGTTTGATCGACAGACAACTTACCAAATGGAAAAAAAACAAGTGCAGAAAACCACTGATTCTTCGGGGCGCGAGACAGGTCGGCAAGACTTATTCCCTGCGGAAATTTGGCGAAAAGAATTTTGAAACTTTCGTCGTCATTGATCTGGAACGAAATCCGGACTGGCACCGTATTTTCCATGAGAATCTGGATGCAAAACGGATCGTTTCCGACCTGGAAATCCTTTCAAAACAAAAAATCGTTCCTGGAAAATGCCTGGTTTTCTTCGACGAAATTCAGGCCTGTCCCAGGGCATTAACCGCCCTTCGCTATTTCTTTGAAGAAATACCCGAACTGCATGTGGCTGCGGCCGGCTCATTAATCGAATTCGCCATAAAAGATATTTCCTTTCCGGTTGGGCGAATTCAATTTCTGCACCTTTCTCCACTCTGTTTTGCGGAGTATCTTCGAGCAATTGGGAATGATCGCGCAGCTGAAGTGATCCTGTCTCCCCCCGGAAAAACATCGGAGGCGATTCACCAACTCCTTATGGAGGAAC
Source organism: uncultured Desulfobacteraceae bacterium (assembly GCA_964412835.1). Lineage (GTDB taxonomy): Bacteria > Desulfobacterota > DSM-4660 > Desulfatiglandales > Desulfatiglandaceae > NaphS2. The sequence goes on from CAYPQJ010000068.1 coordinate 8,390, forward strand.
TCAGGCGATACTTTTTCATAGGGGGAATGCCTGAAAGCGTCAAGGCCTATGCCGAAACCGGTTCCATGAGGGAATCCTTTGAAATACAAGCGGAAATCTGTGAAACCTATCGCATGGATTTCGCCAAATACAGCCCGCAAGTGGACAAACGATGCCTGAATGCCGTATTGACATCGATCTCTCAGAATGTGGGAGGGCAAATCAAATACGCAAGGCTTTCCCGCGATTTCTCAAGTCCGACGGTCAAAAAGGCGTTTCATCTCCTTTGCCGGGCCAATGTTATTCGGAAGATCGCTTCAGCAAATCCATCCGGACTTCCATTGGGGTTAACATCCAGTGAAAAGGTTTTCAAGGCCGTTATGGTTGATATGGGACTCATGCGGTATCTTTCGGGCATGCCCACGGAGGTTGAATACGGGAAGACTGACCTCCTCGGCATCTACCAGGGCGCAACGGCAGAGCAATTTGTGGGGCAAGAGATGCTGTCCAACCGGGGTGAGGATCTTCACTATTGGTCAAGATCGGCAAAAAGCAGCACGGCGGAAGTGGATTACCTAGCAGTGATTGACGGTCGGATAACGCCTATCGAGGTAAAAAGCGGGGTTTCCGGAAAATTGAAAAGCCTCCATCTTTTTTTGAAGACCTACAAAAATTCCCCATGGGGCTTGGTGTTTTCTTCAAGGCCTTATGAAGAACTCCCTGAAGAGCGCATCCGATTTATTCCTCTCTATTTTGCCTTTTCGGCGTGTAGAGGTTCTGAAAATTTCTGAAGCAGAGGGTAGAAAAACCATGAAAAAGGAAGAGATCGCAAAAAGTTCGGTGGAAAAGATTGACCTGCGCTCCATGGATATCAGCGCTGAAAACCGGGCAAGAATGAAAGCCCTTTTTCCGTCTGTTTTCACTGAAACCCAAAACGAAAAGGGCGAACCCATGGAGGTCATTGATTTTGAAAAGCTCAAGGCCGAACTGGGGACCTTCAGCGATCTTTTCGAGACGCGCCGGGAGCGCTACGGCATGGACTGGCCCGGCAAAAAGGCCTGCATGAAGCTCCTCCAAGAGCCCTCGGTCGCCACCCTCAAGCCGTGCCGGGAGGAATCCGTGGGATTCGACCATACGGAAAATCTCTTTATCGAAGGCGACAACCTGGAAGTGCTCAAACTCCTTCAGAAATCCTACTACGGCAGGGTCAAGATGATCTATATCGACCCGCCCTATAACACGGGAAAGGAATTCATCTATCCGGACAACTATTCGGAAACCCTGGATACCTATCTGGCCTATGCCGGGCTGGCGGACGACCAGGGCAGGAAGTTTTCCACCAACACCCCCAATGAAGGCCGATTTCATACCAAGTGGCTCAATATGATGTACCCGAGACTCTATCTGGCTCGGAATCTGCTGCGAGAGGATGGAGTAATATTTATCTCCATTGATGATGGGGAAGTGAGTAATCTGAGGAAGTTGTGTGATGAGATCTTTGGCGAGGAAAATTTCATCGCCTCTGTAATTTGGCAGAGAGTTTACAGTCCAAAAAATAGCGCAAAGTATTTTTCTTACGATCATGATTATGTCCTTATTTATGCAGCTAATGCTGACATCTGGCGTCCCACTTTGTTACCCAGAACGGCGGAGGCGAATGCAAGATACAACAACCCAGACGATGATCCCAGGGGTCCGTGGAAATCCGGTGATTTGACAGCCAGAAACTATTATGGTGAAGGGATATATGAGATTGCAGGGCCTACTGGAAAAGTGTTTAGGCCGGGTAAAGGCAGGTACTGGCTTCAGTCGCATCAGAATTTTTTAGGAATGGATTTAGATAAAAGGATTTGGTGGGGTCCTAATGGAGACAGCATGCCCTCACAAAAGCGGTTCTTAAGCGAGGTTAAGCAAGGGATTGTGCCTCAGACCTTTTGGCCCTATTCACTTGTGGGACATACTCAGGACGCAAAAAAAGAATTGCTCGACTTTGTAGATTTTGAGAGTACCGAGAATGTTCTTAATTCTGTGAAGCCAACAAAACTACTTAGACATGCGCTCAAGATCGGAACAACCCCCGATACTGAAGAAATCGTGCTGGACTTTTTTTCTGGCAGTGCACCTTTTGCCCATGCAACATTATTTCAGAACGCCGAAGATGGAGGGAAACGCCGATTTATTCTCGTCCAGTTGCCTGAGCCACTGAACAAGGAGGAAGAACACGTAAAAACGATTGCTGATTTAGGCAAATCAAGAATCCAAAATGTCATCAAAATAATCGAAGAGAAACGAGCCGCCAAGGCTAAAGACGCCAAAAACATGCTTCCCGGAATGGCCGAAAAGCTTCCCGATCTCGACCTCGGGTTCAAGGTCCTCAAGCTGGACAAATCCAATTTCAAGATCTGGGATGGTGGCAGCCCGGATGCCGCTGAAGGGGAGATGGTCCGGCAGCTTGAACTCCACATCGACCACATCGACCCCAACGCCACACAGGAAGACATCCTCTTTGAACTGCTTTTGAAGGCGGGCTTCATGCCCACGGAAAAAATGGAAAAGCGGGAACTGGCCGGTAAAACGGTCTTCCACATGGCCGAAGCATCCCTTCTGATCTGCCTGGAAAATGAGATCACCCGCGAACTCATCGACGCCGTGGCCGCGGCTGAACCAACTCAATTCATCTGCCTGGACCGGGGTTTTCAGGGAAACGACCAACTCAAGGCCAATGCTGTCCAGACCTTTGCCGCCCGCAACCAGCGTGGCGGCAAGACCGAACAAATTCTCTTTCGAACGGTGTAAGGAAAAAAGGCATGAAACTGAAATTCGACGGTAATCTGGAATACCAACTGGAAGCGATCAGCTCGGTCGCCGATCTTTTTGAGGGATTGCCTCCCGTGCAGAGCGGGTTCGAAATCAGTTTCAACCGGCAAAACGGCATGCTCTTTAATGAATTGGGCATGGGCAATCAATTGCTCCTGGACCAGGACCAATTATTAAAGAACCTTCATGCGGTCCAGGAACGGAATACCACTCCTAAGTCCCGTTTTCTGGTGGAACATGGCGACCCATACCGGTTTCCCAATTTCTCGGTTGAAATGGAAACGGGAACGGGCAAGACCTATGTCTATCTGCGGACCGTTTTTGAACTGAACCGCAAGTATGGTTTCAAGAAGTTTATTATCGTGGTGCCGTCCGTTGCCATTCGCGAAGGAGTGCTTTCTTCCATCGACCTGATGGGCGATCACTTCAGGGGGCTCTACGAAAACGCGCCCTTCGATCATTTTGTTTACAACTCCAAGGACCTGAGCAAGGTCCGCCAGTTTGCCGTGAGCAACGAGATACAGATCATGATCATCAACATTCAAGCGTTTCAAAAGGATGCCGGCGATGCGGACGATATCTCAACGCTCTCCGAGTCCCATCGGAAAAAACTCAACGTCATTCATCAGGAACAGGACAAAATGTCCGGCCGAAGGCCTATCGAATATGTCCAAACAGCCAACCCCATCGTGATCATAGACGAACCTCAAAGCGTGGACAATACCCCCAAAGCAAAACGGGCCGTTAAAACGCTCAACCCGCTTCTGTGCCTGCGGTACTCTGCGACGCACATCAACCCATACAACCTTCTCTACAGGCTTGATCCGATCCGCGCCTATGACATGCGGTTGGTAAAGCAGATTGAAGTGGCCTCCATCCGAACCGACGACAATTTTAACGAGGCGTTCATCCGCATGGACAGGATTGGGTATGCCAAAGACGCGAAGACCCCCCATGCAAAGGCCGCAATTCTTACGGACAAGAAAGGTGTTCCCAGGATAAAACCGATCACGCTCAAGCAGGGAACCGACATCAGCCGACAGACCAACCGCCCGGGGTATGACGGATATATTGTGACCAATATCTGTGCCGAGGGAGGCCTTGAACACGTGGAGTTCGCCAACGGAAAGATGCTGGAACTCCACCAGGAGGAAGGCGGCATTGGCGACGAGGTCCTTAAAGCACAGATCCGCCAGACCGTTGTGGAACACTTCAAAAAAGAGAAAAAGTTTAAAGACAAAGGCATTAAGGTCCTTTCCCTCTTTTTTATCGACAAGGTCGCCAACTACCGCTGGTACGACGCCGAAAGAAATCGGCATAAAGGCAAATTGGCTGAATGGTTTGAAGAATCATTTCGGGATATCTCCGGGAAACCCCTGTACGACGGTCTGCTGACCCAGACCGTTGGAGAGCTTCACGACGGTTACTTTTCCGTTGACAGGAAAAAGGGAAAGGTTGTCGCCTTAAAGGATACATCGGGCGCCACCAAGGCGGATGATGAGATCTATGAACTGATCATGAAGGACAAGGAGCGGCTGCTTTCCATAGGGGAACCGCTTCGTTTCATTTTCAGCCACTCAGCCCTTCGCGAAGGGTGGGACAATCCGAATATATTCCAAATATGCACCCTCCGGGAAATGGGGACGGACAGAGAACGGCGCCAAACCCTGGGCCGCGGTCTGCGGCTGCCGGTGAATCAGGAAGGCGTTCGGGTCTTTGACGACAACATCAACAGGCTGACGGTGATTGCAGGTGAGTCTTTCGAAGAATATGCGCGAGGGCTTCAGGAAGACATTGAAAAAGACCTGGGCGGCGATTTCAAATTCGGACGCATTCAAGAAATCGCCTTTGCCCGTCTTTTCGATAAAACCACGGACCGGCCCATAGGTCAGGAGGCATCCGAAAAAATCTGGAAAGAACTGGTCTCAGCCGGGTATTTGGACGGCGCCGGAGACATCACGGCAAAATTTGTCCCTGAAAAGGAAGGCTTCCGACTTGAGCTTCCCGTGGAACTTGAACCTTTACGTTCCGCTATAACGGATGAAATGAAACGGTATATTTTTAAGAATCGCGTGGTCAATGCCAGGGAACGCCGCACGCTTAAATATAATAAACGCATCGAACTCAATGAAAATTTTGAGGCCCTCTGGAAAAGGATCAATAAGAAAACCCGCTATTCAGTCGAATTTGAAACGAATACACTCATCGCCCGATCCGTGGACAAAATCAAAAGAATGGAAAAGATTCAGCCTGTCCGCATCCTCATGGACAAAACGGCAGTGGATATCAATGAAGCAGGGGTGGAGAGCGGAAAGGTGCTTGAAAGCCGAACCGAATTTGTAAAAGGCCCGATGCTTCTCCCTGACATCCTCGCATTTCTGCAACGGGAGACTGAACTGACCCGAAAAACCCTGGTGGAGATTCTTAAACAGTCAGGCCGATTGAGGGAATTCGCCGTGAACCCCCAAACCTTTATGACGGAAACCGGCAGGCTGATCAATCGGGCCTTGCATGAAATGGTGGTTGACGGGATCAAGTACGAAAAGATTGAAGGGCAAGTGTATGAGATGCGCCTGTTCGAGGAGGAAGAAATAGAAACCTACCTGAACCGGCTCTATGAAGTCCGAAGCAAAGAGAAAACGCCCTATAATTTTATAGAGATAGACAGCGATTCAACGGTGGAGAAAGAAGTCGCAGAAAAGCTTGATTCGGATGAGAGTGTTAAGTTTTTCTGCAAGCTGCCGCGCTGGTTCGTGGTCCCTACACCGTTGGGCAACTATAATCCGGACTGGGCCGTGGTCGCCGAAAACGACGAAAAGCTCTACCTGGTCCGGGAAACCAAGAGCACCCACGATCGCGACGCGCGCCGGGAAACGGAGAACCGAAAAATCGATTGCGGGCGGGCGCATTTTGACGCTCTGGGCGTCAATTTCGCAGTGGCGACAAACATCCACGAAGTGCTGGCGAAATGACATTCAAAGGAAAACTAGCTGATATCCGCAAAAAACACCTTCGGAAGCCAAGCTTCATCAGGCACCTGAAAGATGCCGGTCTTGACGGTTAGCCGGGAAAGGGCGAAAACGGAAGGGTTACGGGCTGATGCTTACCATTCGCAAAAAATCAATCATCCTGATTCCGCTTTTGGGGGTCATTATTTTCATCAGCTTTTATTCTCAAATTGAAAACTTTTTTGTATTCCATCCCCAGACCGATTTTGATATGTCCCCGGATCAGATGGGTCTGCAATATGAGTCCATAAACTTTAAAGCGTCCGACGGAACAAAGCTCCATGGGTGGTTTTTCCCGCTGCCCGCAAAATCCCCCGTGATCCTTTTCTGCCACGGCAATGCCGGCAATATCAGTCACCGCATCCATAATATTGGAGAGCTTCTAAAGAAGGGTTTTCAGGTATTCATTTTTGACTACCGGGGATTTGGGAAGAGCAAAGGGAGCCCTTCCAGAGAAGGGGTGTATCTGGATGGGCCGGCAGCCTATGATTTTCTGCTAAAGACGCGCCATATTGCCCCGGATCGCATCATCCTGTTCGGTCGGTCTCTTGGGGCGGCCGTGGCAACGGAAATTGCCATCAAAAGAAAGGCGAACCGCCTGATCCTGGAGAGCGCCTTTACTTCAACAAAAGCCATGGCCCGAACCATGCCGCTCTTCGCTCTCCTATCCCCTTTTCTGCCGGCCCATTACAACAACCTGAAGAAAATCGAACACATCACCATTCCTAAGCTGATCATCCACGGCAACCGGGACGAAATCATCCCGTTTACCATGGGGGAGCAGCTGTTTGAAGCCGGTCCCGAACCCAAAGCATTTTATTCCATTGAGGGCGCAGGGCACAATGACACGTGGGTCATCGGGGGGAAAGAATATTTTGAAACCCTCAAACAGTTTATACGGTCCTGATTCCGGTTCAAAAAGGAGACCCTTTGGCTGAAAAACCTCAATCCATAAAAGAAAAAATCCCTGATATCCAGTGTGCCATCTTCGACCTGGACGGCACCCTCATCGATTCGGTCCCGGTTTATTTTGAATTAATGAAAACCATCCTTGAAACCATCGGTCTGCCCCCGGCACCCAAAAGCGTGGTGGCTGAATTCATGACCGGTGGAGGTTTGGCGATCATCGAAAAACTGATCCCCGAGAACATGCAGCACCAAAAAGACAAAATCATCAAAGAATTCATGACGGTGGGTAGAAAAACTTCACGAAGTGCTTTTAAGACCCGGGTAAAACTGTTCAGTGGTGTGCCCCGGCTCTTCGCCAGGCTTGTGGGATTGAAGATCCCCATTGGCATCGTGACATCAACGGAACGACTGTACATCGACAGAAAACTGACGCCCCTTCAAAAAAACGACATCAAAAAACATCTGGACGTGGTCATCGCCATTGAAGACGCCCCCAGGAAAAAACCGTTCCCTGATCCTTTGATCGTTTGCAGTGAACGATTGGGGGTGAGCGCTCCGAAATGTGTTTATGTGGGGGATTCCCACGTGGATATTCGTGCAGCCAATGCCGCGGGGATGATGGCCATCGGCGTTCTCAGCGGCCTGGATGACCACGAAACGCTCATGGCTGAAAGACCCCATATGATTCTGGAAAACATCGATGAGTTGATCAGGCTATTTTAGATATTCACTGAGCTTTTCCGGACATTTCAATGGCAGCCTTCAAGTCTTTCATGATGGGGCCGTCCTCTCCCCATAAAGCGCAACTGTTCACCAGTTGAGGCAGCGCTTCGAACTCCTCCAGGGAACGGGGAACCGGCCGGCGTTCCCGGGAATGCTGGGTCCAGTAGCCGTGAAGCGCCGCCGTACCCATGACCATCATCAGGTGGGTAAGGTGATTACACCCGCGAACCCCGCCGAATATCCTGCGAATCTGTTCGCTGTACCCCGAAACGATTTTGATGCCCACCGCCCGTTTGATCCCTTCAAGGGTCGAGGGACACAGCTGGTGGGGAATATTGGGCATTTCCCCTTCCGCATCCAGAATGGTGAGGGGCCAGTCACCCACCAGGAACCGGATGCACATCCAATGCACCACCCCGGGGTCCCGGGGAACGCCGTTCCAGTGGTATCCTTCAACCAGGCGCTCGTCCCGCAGCCATCCTTCAACAATCAACCGCCCATCTTCCAGGGGATAGGAGCGCAGCTCCAACTTTCGCTCATGGACAGGGGCGCCCTTGATCAGCTCTTTCAATGTGGCCATTGGCTGTTATTCCTTATGAACACCCGCTATCACTTGGCGGAAACAATCTCCGGATGCCGTGTCTTTCGGTAATAGGATTCGGATAAATAGATGGCTGCCAGGGGGTTGTGCCCGGTTACCCGGTCTTTGACCGCCAGCACTGTGGTGGGCGCTTTTGCATATTTAAAAAAGAGTGAGTCGTGCCCCACACACAGGCCCAGCAGGATATTCAGTTCTGAATCTTCCTCATTCAACAAACTGGCCTGGTAAATCGGGTTGCACATGGCCTCATCCGAACCCTGAAAAATTTTTTCAGATTCCTCAAGACCAATCAGCTCCTTGGAAGTCCGTCCCGCTTTGCATAGCACTGAGACCACTTCAAACCCATGGCTTTCAAGAATCTCCGTTACCAGCCGTGCCTCTTTCGTCAGCCCGACGCAGAACGCAAGACCCAGCCGCTCATACCCCATTTTCTTGGCAAACTCACAGATCTCCACGATGCGGGTCTTGGTGGGCTGCATGATGTAAGGCCGTTGATCACGGTTGGCGTAACATTCCGCCTCCTGGAGCGAGGCATTCCGGGCAAAATTCCTGATCTCTGGAATATCGTATTCTCGATTGGCTTCCGCCAGAACCTTTTTATCAAGCAATGTGGGGCACCCTTTGCCCCCCTTCCCTTCCTGCGTCACACAGATTTTTTCAGCCATTTCAAAGGCGCAGACTGCACAGGTCGGGGCAGGCGCTTTCTTTTTCTCTTTCATTTGACCTCCTTTAACCCCCGCCGATATGGGGCAGTAAAGAAACTTTATCCCTTTCCTTCAGCATCTGATCTACCGTCGAAACCTTGTCATTGACCGTAATGAGAAGGTCCTTCCTTTGAAGGGGCAGCTTTGGAAATCGCTCCTGGACGGCCTCCAGAACGTGATCCACACGGGTTCCGTCTGAAAGAGAGATCTGCATTTCATGGGTCTGGGTCACCATTCGCTGCAGGCCATAAAAATTGATGGACATAACCACAAATTTCTCCTTGTTCGTGGACGGGCACTAAGTATCAATTCGACAGGCGCCTGTCGTCTACCCATCCCAATCCGTATTCGGAAAGCAGTTCTGCTGCACGATCGTCCAGAAGTCCGAAACGCTCCAGAGTCTCGGGCAGGGGAACCCCATCGGTCGTATAACCCTTTGCAAGATAAACCGAATCGCAGAGCTTCTGATAGGCATCTTTTCGCAACTCGATCAGCATCTTCAACCGCTCTTCAACACTTGCAGGCAGCAGTTTCTGACCGGTCTGCTCTTTCAGCCACTCGTCATAATACTCCGAACGTTCTTCATATTCATTGATAAAGACAGGCCCCATGGCACGAAGCGGAATCTGGTCGCTGATCCTCGTCCCTTTTCCCTGCCGCAGGTTGATCATCTTCTGAAGGTGATATAACCGCTCCGAATCATCGAGGACATCCTGCAATGTCTTTTTAGACCCTGTGGTGGCGTTGAGATAGTTCACATAGTACTTGAGCGTCGGCGTATTCTGGGCCGGGTTGGCCGTTGAAGCCGCATCCGGATGCCGCACATCGATCCATGGGAGCTTGCAAAGACCCACCGCATTAAACCATGTTCGAATCAGGGGAAACCACTTCAGTGCTTCAGCCTTCATCTCAAAGGTGGGCAGTTCTTTGTGGACCTGATCAATGAAAATCAACCATGCTTCATCATGTTGCGGACCTTTCAAAGCAAACCCATACCCGCCCTGCTGGGCCAGGGACTCCTTGGTGCTGTACATGCTGAATTCCAGCCCTTTCACCTCCATGGCGAACGATTTCAATTCATTCTGAACATCCTCCCGGGGCGCCCCTGTCCGGTCGGAATGCCGTTTCGCTACCCATTCCCGGGTGCGCGCGACCCCTTCTCCGCAGATAGCCCCCAACCCCGTTCCATTGGCCGTTTCGTGCAACAACCGGTCAGCGGACATCACATTGCCCCAACTCAGATCGTACCCGGTATCCGTTTTCGTGAGGTAGCCCCGCTGCCAGCATTCCATCAGGAACGCCATGGTCACACCGGTTGAGATGGTATCCAATCCGTATTCGTCGCAGTACCAGTTGTATTCCATCACAAACTGCGGATCAAATATACCCATGGCCGTCACCGCACCAATGGTCTCGTATTCAGGACCATCAATGCCGACCTTCTCCCCGGCCCAGGGTCCCCGTGTCAAAGTGACATCCTCCGCCCCTTTTGCACAGGCCAGATTGCACCCGCTGAAACACCCGTCTGGAATTTTCCGGCTGAAATACTCTTTCAGAAATATGTCGGCGAACAACTTTTCTGCTTCCGGATCCTGTCCACTCTGGTAATTCCTGACGGGAAGGATATGAAACTTGTTCATGTATTCCACCAGGATGGTGGTCCCCCAACTACCCAGCTGAAGCTGAGTGGGGTCCATCCGGCTCAACACCTTCTTGAGTTGGGCCCCGGCCTCTTTGACTTTTTTCGCGTCCACCGGCTGGTTTGCCCGGGTGGCGGCCTGGCGCGTCTGGACCACCACCGCCTTCAATCCCTTCCTGCGCATCACAGTGCCGGTACCACCCCGTCCGGCCTGTTTGGCACGAAGCCGATTTCGTCTTCGATCGAAAAAGAGGCTATTCACAATACCGAATCGCGCGTTTTCAGCCCCCTTGCCCGTTGTGACAACCGCCGAGTGCTCGTTTAGTTCATCATCGTTAAGCGCTTTCAGAAGCGATTCCCCGTAAGTAAGCCCACCGGCATCTATCCCTTCCCCAAAGACAGGCGCATCAATAATCCGGATGGTTCCCCGGTCCCCGTCAATGTGGAGAACTTTCTCCCCATCGGGAGATAATCCCGACACCGCC
>CAYPQJ010000069.1:0-19129 GCA_964412835.1 uncultured Desulfobacteraceae bacterium
GAATGCGGAAACGCTGATCATCCAAAGACCCGGTGCACCACCAATTTGGCAAAAATAGTCCCATATCAAAAAATGCCTCACGACCTCGGTTCGTACTTAAAATCCTGAACTGCCCACATTTCGGGTTTTTGTTTGACAAACTCCGTTCGTATTTTTTATATTTTCCGGTACTGAATCGTGTCACTCAAAGAGACGAGGCCCCAAATGAAACACCTTTTTTCCCCGTTTGCAATCAAAGAGTGCGAACTCAAAAACAGGATCGTCATGCCCGGTCTGGCTTCATTTTTGATTGAAGATGATGGATCCATTCCTCTGGAGGCCATTGAACATTATCGACTCAGAGCCGCCGGCGGCCCGGCCATGGTCATTATGGAAGCGTGTGCCGTCTCACCGGAGGGAATCGTTTCCCCCCACCAGGCACGAATTTATGATGATCGATTTGTGGAAGGGCTTTCGAAAATCGCCCGTTCCATGAAGGCGGAAGGGGCTGTTCCCGCGGTTCAGATCCACCACGGCGGAAGGCAGACCTCCACCAAGGTCATTCATGGACAACCGGTCGCCCCGTCACCGCTTCCCTGCCCCTCCATTCGAGGGAATGTGACACCCCTCACGGTGGACGGCATCCAGGAACTGGTAACCAAATTCGGCGATGCGGCTGACCGCGCCCTTCAGGCCGGTTTTGAACTCATCGAAATTCATGGCGCACACGGATATCTAATCAATCAATTTCTATCCAGGTTTTCCAATATCCGGCAGGACGCTTACGGGGGAGATATCCAGGGTCGAACACGGTTTGCGCAGGAGATTGTGCGGGAAATTCGGAAACGGGTCGGGAACGAATACCCCATCTCTTTTAAGATCAGTGCCATGGAATTCGTAAAAGACGGCCTCGATGTGGAAGAAAGCCTTGAAATCCTGAAGATTCTTGTAAAAGAAGGGGTTGATGTCGTACAGGTATCCGCCGGCAACGATGCGACACCGGAATGGATATGCCAACCCATGTTCATGGAAAAAGCATGCCTGACCGATTTTGCCTGGGCCATCAAAAAGGAGCTGAATGTCCCCGTCATGGCGGTGGGAAGAATAAACGAACCATTGCTCGCGGAAGACATTATCAAATCCGGTAAAGCGGATCTCGTCTGTATCGGACGAGGATTATTGGCAGATCCGGCAATGCCCAAAAAAGCCCTGGAAGGCCGGCTGGACGATATCAGGACCTGTATCGCCTGCAATACCTGCATGCAATCCATTTTCAGAAAAGGCCGGGTGGAGTGCCTGGTCAATCCAACCCTGGGACGAGAAAAGGAAATGGCTTTTCGCACTGCGCAAACCAGCAAAAAAGTGATGGTGGTGGGCGCGGGCCCTGGAGGTTTAAATGTGGCATGGGTAGCCGCCAGACGCGGGCACGATGTTCACCTGTTTGAAAGACAATCCCAGTTAGGCGGACAGCTGGTCCTGGGAAGTATCACCCATTACAAGAAAGAACTTCGGAAACTGATCCGATTCCAGACAAAACAGATGGAGCGGTTCGGGGTAACATGTCATCTGAACCAGGAAGTAACACCCGACACCCTGAAAAACCACTCGCCGGACGTGGTGGTTCTGGCCACCGGATCGACACCGGTCCATCCGCAAATCGAGGGGATCGACAATGCCCTTGTCATTTCCATAAACGAGGCTTTGAACGGGCACAGCCGGGAAAGCGGAAAAACCGTTGTGGTAGGGGGCGGTCCCACCGGTTGCGAAATCGCCCTTCATCTCTCGGAAAAGGGGTATCAGGTGACCATCGTGGAAATGCTTTCCAAGCTGGGATCCCAACTGGAGAGCATGACCAAGAAGATACTGCTTCGGAAACTCAAGGAAAACGGGGCCTCTTTCAGGACCAATTGCCGGGTGATCCGTATTGAAGAAAATGGGGTCATCATTGCTGAAAAGGATGGCGGGCAGGTGACACTTCCGGCGGATCAAGTGGTCTTTTCAATTGGAAACCAACCGGAAGAGAGCCTTTTTAATCAAATCAAATCGATGGGGTATGAGATTCACCGTATCGGCGACTGCCTTGAACCGAGAAGCGCCAAATCCGCCATTTATGAGGGTGCGGTACTGGGTCGCGCTATTTAGTGTCTGAACGAAAACTAGGATTTTTTGTCAAGATCAAGGAAGATCAAAATTTTAACCGCAGGAATACATTTAGTATTTCGAGGATTAAAATTTTTATATGACGCAGAGATTGGCGAAAAAGACAGTTTTCGTTCGGGCACTATTTAACCTTTAACGCTTCATAAGCACTCTGAATTTCCTTGAAACGATTTTCAGCCAGCGCCCTGAATTCGTCCCCCAGGTGCACTACCTTGTCCGGGTGATACTGATTGGCCAGCTCCAGATAGGCCTCTCTGATTTCTTTCTGGGAGGCCTTACGGTCCACCTTCAGCACGGTATAGGGATCCTTCTGCCCGGTGAAAGCGGATTTTTCTTCTTTCGAGTTCGACTCACCGTTACCCTCCCGGGATGCCTGGGGGCCATGTTGACCCGAACCGGGACGCTCCCTTTGATAACCTATCTGCCTGCGTTTATAGACATACAGATACCACCAGAGCACTCCCAGCACAACCAGGTCATCCAACCATCCCACACCGACAAAGAAGTCTGGAAAAAGGTCATAGGGGCTTACCAAATAGGCGAGCCCCAGTACCGAGAGCAATACTTTTATCATGGTCCGGCTTCTCTAATGAGCTGATCCCCAAATTGTTCAAGAAACGTGTCCAAATCCTTTTCCCAATTTGCCATGATATTGACGCCCTGTTTCTTTGAAAGCCTGTTTTCAAGAACACAATTGACGGGCAACAGGTGCCCGTCACTTAACGCCGTCAGGCTGCAAGGTTCAATGGGCGCTTTCAGTCTCAGCTTTTTTAAGACATACCGTGCCAGCTCAAACGGGCTGCAATACCCATAAGCTGTGGCATGGTATGACCCCCTGCCGTCTTTGTTGATCAACTCCCTGATCTGTAATGCCAGCCGGTGGCTCCAGGTGGGCGCACCAAACTGGTCATCCGGCAACTGCAGGGGCGTCGAAACGCCCCGAACCGCATGACGCAAAACGGATTTAACAAAATTATTGCCGTTTATACCGTATAGCCAATGTGATCGAACAATAATATAGTTGGGAGAGTTGCCGCGAACAGCCGTCTCACTCTCCAGTTTGCTTCTGCCATAGGCGGAAAGCGGGTGTGGCGCATCATCTTCAAAATACGGCTGCGGCATCGCTTTTCGCCCGTCAAAGACATGTCCACAAGACACATGTACGATTTTACAGCCGAATCTGGCGGAAGACTGCGCCAGATTTCTGGGGCCCTCCACGTTGATTTTTCTTAAGGCAAAGGGATCTGATTCGCAGACCTCCAGATCCGTTAAACCCACACAGTTGAGCACAATGTCCGGGGATAATGAATCAAACGCCTCTATGACCACATCCCAGCTGACAACATCAACATCCTCTTTACCAGGACAGATCACCTCATGCTCCTGCCCCAGCACCTTCCTGCAATCGCTTCCCAGGCCACCTGTAGCTCCCAAAATGAGTATCTTCATTATTACCCTCGCCGCATTTTTTATTTCAGGCAACACTTCCTTTTAGATTTCTTTTACCAATTCAAATAATTAACATGGTATATTAATACACAAATAAAAAAAAACCATAATTTCTTTCAGTATTAATTCATAAAAGCAGATTCTCTTTTGAAACCTGGGGATCAGTGGACAAAAAATGGATCACAGCCATTAAGGTGCTTGCGCAAAAACACACGGTCATGTAGTCTACAGCTTTTTTGTACAGCTGATTTGACTTCATCATGATATGAGATCAGACAGGGGCTCAAACCGCTTATGAAAAACAGAGGCACACACAAAAAACGCTCAGGTATTCTCCTAAGCGCCCTTACCCTTCTCTTCCTTTTTTCCCCCGGTATTTCCCTTTATCCTCTCTATGGCGTTGAAACCAATAAGAAGCCACCCACCCCGGTTTTTAAAGGAGACCAACGGATTCTGGACGGCATCAATCTGATTTACAATCGCCGGTTCGCGGATGCCGAAGATTTATTCAAAAAGATGACAACCGATGCACCCCGGGACCCCAGCGGCTATTTTTACATGGCTATGATCACATGGTCCAGACTGGCTGCGGGTTTCTGGACCCCGGAGATGGTAAAAGAATATAAAAAGCGGATCGATCGGGCCATAGAGGTGGCCCAGGCCCGTGTTGACAATAAGGGTGCGGACAGTTACGATTTCTTCTATCTTGGCGGAGCATTGGGATTCAAGGGCCGCTTCGAGTTGATGAAAGGCAACATGTTTGCGTCATTCCTTCTGGCTTCCGATGCCATTGATGCCCTCAAGACCTGCCGGGAAATGGCACCCGACGACAAGGATGTTCTGCTTGGAATCGGAACTTTTGATTATTATACTGCCAAGCTGTCAGGGGTTTTAAAATTTTTGACCTATTTCCTTCTGCACCGAGGCGACATAAAAGAGGGCCTCAGAAAGTTGAATGAAGCAGCACTACATGCCACTTACTCATCAACGGAAGCCAAAAGTGTCCTCTTATATATCGAACTCTTTTCCGAGCAAAACTTTCCACACGCCCTGGCATTGGCCACTGAATTATCCAACCGGTACACGGAAAATCCCAGATATAAAACCCTTAAGGGCGTCTGTTTTATTCGCATGAATAAAGATCGCCAATACCGGGAAACCTTGCGCGACCTGGTTGCCAAAAGCCGTGAAGCAAAATCTTCCGCCACTGCAGCCATCTGGAAAAACCGAGCCCTTTACCTTGAATCCATATACGACCTCTATCACGGGCGTTATGCCGAGGCCAGAATTGTGCTGGAAGAGATTCTCAAACATCCCGACCCGGAGCATGACCCGGCCATGATTGCCTGGCCCCTCATAAAATTGGGGATGAGCTATGACCTGGCCGGAGATAGAGATCGGGCACTCAGCTATTACAACCAGGTGCTCGCCATGGAAAACCCTTCAGGAGCGCAGTTCGTAGCGGACAAGCTGTTGGAAGATCCCATTGAGCCAAAAGATCCATTTATCGGGTATTAAACATGAAAAAATTCTACTTCGTTTTATTCTTTCTAATTTTGCCCATATTGTTAACAGGGGGGTGTACCCGTCTGGTCATGCCCATCGCCTCCTCCATGATTCCCGGTTTCACCACCGCTTTCTTTGAGGAGTGCGATCTGAAACTGGCCGAAGAGTCCCTTCCCGCAGAGCTTAAACTGATGGAAGGCCTTCTCAAAAACGATCCTTGCAATCCGAAGATCCTCACCGCGCTTTGCATGGGATTCACAGGCTATGCCATGCTTTTTGTGGAAGATGAAAACCCGGAAAGAGCATCCAGGCTCTATCTCAGGGCCAAGATCTATGGGCTAAAGGCCCTGGGCATTGAAAACGCCGGCTCACGTCAGATACTTGATCAGATCAAGGCGGTAACCCGGGAGAATATTGAAATGCTTTTCTGGACCACCATGGCCTGGAATGCATGGGTCAACCTGAACCTGGACAAGCCCGCAGCCATTGGCGAAAGCACCCTTGCCGAGGCCTGCCTGAAGCGGGTACTGGAAATTGAACCCGATTTTTACTATGGCGCCCCCTATGTGCTCATGGGTGCCATACTGGCTGCACGTCCCAAAATGTTGGGGGGAAATGCGCCGGAAGCAAAATCATATTTTGAAAAAGCCATTGTCCGGAGTGACGGAAAATTTTTACTGGCCCAATACTATTTTGCCCGCTACTATGCCGTGCGGGTTCAAGACAAAAAGCTGTTCCTCACCCTGGCTGAAGAGGTAACCAAAGCAGAGCCCGATGACCTGAAGGAGGCCTGTCTCATCAATCAGGCGGTAAAACTGAAAATGGCAGCACTGGTGGAAATGACGGATGAATTGTTTTTATAACCGTTCACAGGGCAAACCGACAACGAATACGGAGATTTCATGAAAAAGACATTATTCCAAATAACGCTTCTTATGGCCCTGGTGTGCCTGATGGGCTTTCATTCACCTGCATCCGCAGGAAAAAAGCCTCAATATCTGATCAAATTTGCCACGGTGGCCCCTGAAGGCAGCACCTGGGTCAAGCAGATCCGGAGCGTTGACAAAACCCTTCGAAAAGAAAGCGGCGGACGGTTGGGACTCGGCATTTATGCAGGCGGCATTGCCGGCGATGAGCTGGATGTCCTCAAAAAGATGCGGATCGGCCAGATTCAGTGTGCGGCTTTTTCAGGAGTCGGTTTTGGAAAAATTCTGCCCATGGTCCGTGTGCTGGATCTCCCCTTTCTCTTCAAAAATGACCAGGAAGTAGACCAGGTTCACCAGGCACTCTTCAACTTTTTTGCAGAAGCATTCCAGAAAAAAGGCTTCAGACTTCTCGCCTGGACCGAAGTGGGAAATGTCAACATTTTCTCTAAAAAAGCCATCCGCAACCTGAAAGATCTAAAAGGCCTCAAAATATGGGCCTGGGCCGGTGACCCCATTGCAAAGGAGACTTTTGTAACCATGGGCGTCAACCCCATCCCCCTCGCTGTAACGGATGTCAACACGGCGCTGAACACGGGAATGATCGACACGGTCTATGCACCGCCTCTGGGCGCGCTGGCCCTTCAATGGCACACCAAACTTTCATACATGATGGGTCTGCCCCTGGTGCATTCCACCGGCGCCATATTGATCTCCTCCAGAGCCTACAAAAAGCTGCCCCCGGATTTGGCCACCTTGTTGCAAAAAACCATGAAAAGCGCCATGGCAGACCTCACAGAAACGTTGCGACGGCAAAGAGAGGAAGCCGTCCAGGTGCTCCAGGACAGCGGCATTACCGTCATCCCGATAACGGGGGAAGCCCGTAACCCTTTTTATGCCATTCACACGGAAGTCGCCCAAAAACTAGCCGGTAGAATCTACCCTGAAGAACTCCTTTTAAGGGTTTATAAAATCCTGAACAGACCCGGTTCCTGACAGGTATTGCCAAGGACAGCCCATGAAAACACTCGATCGCATCGACCGGGCCCTGGCAAAGGTTGAAGGATGGCTCATCATCGGGTTACTCTGGGCCATGGTGGTGCTGACATTTGTTCAGGTGGTTTTCAGAAGTCTTTATACCCACGGCCATTTTTTCTGGGCCAATGAAATGCTGGGGAACCTGGATTGGTCCGGCCCACTGGTTCAACTGCTGGTCCTGTGGCTCACTTTCCTGGGGTCATCACGCCTTACCCGAGAAGGAAAACACATCAAAATTGATCTCTTTTCGACACTTCTGCCGCCCAAATGGCTTCCGGTCAGTGGGTTTATTCTGGCAGTGGTTTCTGTGTTCATCATCGGCATCATGATCAAGGTATGCATTGATTATGTGATCATGGAGATGGAATTTGGCGGGACCAGCCTCTTTTATCTGCCCAGCTGGATGGGACAAATGATCCTGCCGCTCGGGTTCACCCTGCTCTTTTTCCGATTCCTGATCAAGGCCATCCATGAGGGAACCCAGGTGGTTCGAGGCTTTTTAAAATGATCCTCACCATGGTGATCATCCTAATTTTGTGTATCATTCTGGGCCTGCCGCTTTTTGTGGGCATCCTGGCGGCCACCATGCTTGGATTTCTGACCACGGATGTGCCTTTCGGAGCAATCCCAATTGAAATATTCAGGCTGGCCAACACGCCCATCCTGCTGGCAATCCCCCTGTTCACCTTTGCCGGATACCTTCTCGCCCAGGGGGGTACATCCGCCCGGCTGGTAAAATTTTCCAGGAGTCTTTTCGGTTGGATACCGGGAGGTCTCGGCGTTGTGGCCCTGGTTTCTTGTGCCTTTTTCACCGCTATCACCGGCGCCACCGGCATCACCATCATTGCCCTGGGCGGGCTTCTCTTTCCAGCGCTCATCTCCGATAACTACAGCGAGGACTTCTCCCTGGGTCTGATGACCACTTCCGGAAGCTTGGGGCTCCATTTTCCCCCGAGCCTGCCCATTATCCTCTATGGCTTTATTTCAGGGGTCAGCATCGAACAGCTGTTCATGGCAGGACTTTTACCTGGGACCCTGATGGTGGGGATTCTTTGTCTTTATTCCGTTTACATGGGCCGAAAATGGCGCATCGCACGACCCGCTTTTTCAGGACACGCATTCTGGTCCGCGTTTAAGGGCGCCGCATGGGAGTTGCCCATTCCCATCCTCATCCTCGGCGGCATCTATTCCGGGTTCTGCACCGCTACGGAAGCTGCTGCACTGACGGTGGGTTATGTACTGTTGGTCAAAACGGTGGTGTTTCGAGAGCTCAATCTCATCAAAGATTTGCCGGAAATCATGAAGGAAAGTATGCAAATGGTGGGGGGCATCATGATCATCCTGGGATCAGCCCTCGCATTCACCAATTATCTGGTGGACGCTTTTATTCCCATGAAAATACTGGAGTTTATGGAGGGCTTAGTGGAAACCAAAATCGGGTTTCTCATGGCCCTCAATATTTTCCTCATCCTGGTGGGTTGCATGATGGACATTTTCAGCGCCATTTTGGTGGTGGTCCCCCTGATCGTTCCCCTGGCCGACCGGTTCGGGATTGATCCGGTCCACCTGGGCATCATCTTTCTAGCCAACCTGGCCATCGGCTACAACACGCCCCCTGTGGGCCTGAACTTGTTCATTGCCAGCTCCCGGTTCGATCAGCCGGTGGTGCGGTTGTACAGGGCCACCCTACCCTTTCTGCTGCTGCTGCTCTTTACGTTGCTCCTGATTACCTACTGGCCCGGACTCAGTCTGTTCCTACCACGCCTGTTATCCTCCTGAAGTCGAGGCGGTTGAGACTTCCGCAAGTGCCATCTATTCTTCGGCGCTCCCCCGGTCCGACTTCTTCAAAGTTTCCACCATGGCGTTGAAACTTCGGGTCAACTGCGCAATTTCATCGTGCCCTTGCACGGGAAGGGGTTTTCCGTAGCGACCCCTGGACACCTGTCCGGCTGCGCTTGAAATGGCAGTGAAGGAGCGGACCATTTTTCCCACAACGGCCTGGTTCAGAAAAAAGACCAAGAGGATCACCAGAATCCCGCTTACAAAATAGGCATTCCGGAAACGGATGATGGGCGCCAGAACCTTTTTGCCGGGGGCAAGCAACACAAGGGTCCACGGAACAAGCGAAATCCTGCAAAACCCACCCACCTGATCGGGAGGCCTGCCCAGGAGGGTGCCATAAGGGTTTTGTGTCATCGCTTTCAACAGGGCCAGTTCAAACGGGTCATCTCTTTCCCCGAACCGCTTTCTGCCTTTCATAACGCTTTCGCTATGGGCTAGATATCTTCCTGACGCATCAATCAGATAGGCCTGCTCAGTCTGCCACCAGGCCAGGGTTTTGACCCCCTTAATCAGGTACTGGAAATCCACGTAAACTACCAGGTTTCCCACCACGGCCCCTGAATTTTCCTTGAGTTCGGAAATGATGGAAACCGTTTCCTGACCGGTCTCGGTATTATAAGCGGGAGGGGTCACTTCCGCAATACGGCCCCTGTGAAACCGCATCATGGACGTACCGCCCATACCTCCGGATCCTCTGCGTGGTGACATGTGACCGGATTGAAACGGTGAATCCGGTTCTGCCCCCATCAATCGGGCATCGGTCACACCGTCAAGCCCTTTGATCTGTTCAAGAATCCACTGTTGAACCAACCCCCCGCCGCGGCTGTCGGAAGTTCCATGGAACATTTCAATCATGTCATCGATCCGTCCCAGCCGCATATCGATCTGATGGGCGGCCCGCTGAAGCTTTACCATGGAAGCGTCCTCCCATTCCTTAAAAAGTATACCGCTCATGAACACAAACCCAGACACCCCCACCAGAACCAACATGACACCCACCGGCAAAAGAACTAAAAGGCCGATGCGCTGCCTGAGGCTTTCAATTCTCATGGGGTTTCGCAACCTGTCCTTGCCGAAGATAGGGCTCATAAATTAAGGTAAGACCTCACATCCACAAATTTCATACCCGCTGCCCGGGCCGCCTGCAATCCCGGATCGCCGTCCTCAAACACTTCACACACCGATGGGGATACCGCCATGCGTTTTGCTGCTTCAATGAACATCTGGGGATCGGGTTTGGGCCTCAAAGCGTCGTCCGCCGTAATCACCGCCTCAAAGAAATCCGCCATCCCGATGGCTTCCAGTGTTCGAAGCACATTTTTGCGCGTTCCCCCCGAAACCACACTCATGGGCAACTTCCCCCGGTAATCCAGGGCAATTTTTGCCACCGGCATGATGGGCTTGACCGTTTTCAGCCTGTCATAACTGATCTGGTTTTTGGCATCCGATATCACCTTGAGGTTGAGATCCGTCCCGAAAGTGCGGTTGAAATGGATCACGATTTCTTCGGCCGGAATGCCTCGGAGGGGCTGCAGAAAATCTATCGGGCAATCGTGCCCGAAGTGTTTCATGGTCTCCTGCCATGAGTGGGTGTGGATGGTCATGGTATCGGCCAGTGTGCCGTCGCAGTCAAAAATCAGACCTTTCATGCCCTCATAAATTGGAATCATCTCGCCTCCTGATTGGTTTGACAAATAAAATCATTTGAACACATTCTATCAAAACAGTATGCTTCTTGTATATGGAATTTGACGGAAGATTCCCCACCATGAAATTCAGCTCAATGAAAAGAAACCTATTGTTCCTTGCGTTAATGGGCTTTTACGCCTCATGTGGCCGCGGGGATATTTTCGATGATCGTAGGGACCGGGTTGCCGAAAAATACCATGCACCGAACCAACAGGAAATTCTTGAAGGAGAAAGAGATGGATCAAACCGAGCTTGAAAAGATCATTCAGAAACGACTCGCACTTCCGGAAGATGAATTTAAAACCATCCGCGAAACCCCCAAATTTCAGCGCCTGTTCGCCAATGCAAAAAAAGCGTCACGCTACTGTCTGATCGCCACGGTGGTGGAGTCCAACGGCTGTCATTCCCAGCACCGGGTGGGTCAACGCATTTTTTTCGATTCCTCCGGGAACCTGCTGACAGCCGAATCCCCCGAACGGGTATGCGCCTTTCTGCTGCCCAACCTGGTGGTGTTGATAAATGCCTTTTTTGAAAATCTCATGAACGGAAGGGACCCCAACGAAATCATGTTTAACCGGACCGGTTGTTTCGATGTGGGTCCTGCCTGCGGCGGTTGGGGCCATGTGGTAGTTGAAATGAAAGCCGAACTAAAACGTTAAGATTCAGGTTTTAGGTTACTGAAAAAAAATAACCTAAAAAATATCCCGAAAGCCGGTTGACAGTCAAAAACGAGTATGCTATCAAGCCGGTGTAGTGGGTCATATTCGGTTGTCTGTTCGACGCTATCTTTAATCTCTGGGGTGTTTTATTGTTCTCTAAAAAGTTCACCGTATTACTGGTTCCCGAAGGGACCGCCAGGGTAAAACAATTCAGGCTTCCAAAAATACTTCCTGTTTTTGCCATTCTTCTATTGGCCGGTTGCACCTTCCTGGGTTTCGGGATCATAAAAGATTTTCTTTCCCTTAAGGCAAAAGTTCCCCGAATAACCTTGCTGGAAGCGGAAAATGCCCTTCAAAAAAAGCAACTTCTCCTGATGGCTAATCGTATTGAAGCCGTCACCGTGGATTTGGCCGAACTTAGAACTGAGGAAAAAAAGCTGAAAACCCTCGCGCGCAAAGTGGGCGCTAAAGATTCAGAAAAATTCAGGGGCATCGGCGGTTCAGACACCGGCCTGCTCGATTCAGAGGAAAATCTGCGAAAGACCGATCGAAAACTGATCCGTGCCATGCACCAGTCCCTGGATGATCTTGAAGGTGATATAGAACAGCGCAAGGGAAACAACGAAGAACTGGCAAAATTCCTCGATGATCAAAAAATGCTTCTGGCCTCCTCAACACCATCCATCTGGCCCACCAAGGGGTGGCTAAGCTCCCGCTTCGGTTATCGCACCTGCCCTTTCGGTAAAAAGAAAGAATTCCATAAGGGTATTGATATTTCCGCAAGAAGCGGCTCTCCAATTATTTCGCCGGCAAATGGAATGGTGATTTTCAACGGCTGGATGAGCGGCTATGGCAGGGTCATCGTCATGAAGCACGCCAAAGGCTTTAAAACAAAATATGCACATCTCAGAAAATCCCTGGTCAAAAAAGGGCAATATATCAAAAAAGGTACAAAAATAGGCCTAGTCGGAAGTTCCGGCAGAACAACCGGTCCCCACCTTCATTATGAAGTGCATCTGAACAATGCCCCGGTAAATCCGCTTCGCTACATTTTTAATTGATTTCAATATTTTTAACGCCTCTTTTAGTATCCCCTGCCAAAGAAATTTCCTACTGGCACATAAGCCCTTGATTTTTAGCCCACAAAGTTTTTTAATGCGCCCTGATAGCATCAATGTCTAACAAATCTTGTATAATTGGTAAAAAATCATGTTTGGAAATGTTTTAAAAGGAATTTTCGGCAGCAAGAACGAACGCACCCTCAAAGAAATGGCACCCCTGGTTGAAAGTATCAATCAACTGGAACCGAACTTTCAGGGTCTCTCGGATGAGGAACTGCTTTTAAAAACAGCTGAATTCAAGGAACGGCTTAACAAAGGAGAAACCCTGGACGACATCCTTCCCGAGGCTTTTGCCACCGTGAGAGAAACCTCGGTCAGAACCCTGGGCATGCGACATTTTGACGTCCAGCTCATCGGGGGAATCGTGCTTCACGAGGGGAAGATCGCTGAAATGAAAACGGGCGAGGGCAAAACCCTGGCAGCGACCCTGCCGCTCTACCTCAACGCCCTGGAAGGGAGGGGGGCCCACCTGGTAACGGTCAATGACTATCTGGCCAAAAGGGACGCCGAATGGATGGGGGCCATATACCGTGCTCTCGGTCTGAGCGTGGGAGTGATTGTACACGGTATGGATGATGCTGAACGTAAAGAAGCCTATGGTTGTGACATCACTTACGGCACCAACAATGAGTTCGGCTTTGATTACCTTCGCGACAACATGAAGTTTGAAGTGACAGAATTTGTTCAAAGAAAATTCCGTTACGCCATCGTGGATGAAGTTGACAGCATCCTCATCGATGAAGCGCGAACGCCGCTGATCATCAGCGGCCCCATGGAACATAGTGAAAACAAGATATTTGAAGAGGTCAAGCCCCTTGTTATGCAACTCAGACAAAAACAGGGCGCCATTATCCGTTCCCTCCTAAAAGACGTGCGCCAGCTTTTAGATAGCAATCAGCTGGATGACAACACCATCGAAACACTGCTCAAAATCAAGAGGGGTGATCCTAAAAATCCGGTTTATCTGGACATGGTGGCCCAAAACCAGGCGTTAAAGAAGCAAATCGACCGAACAGAAAGCACACTGCGGTCACAGAAAATCCTGCCGGAACTGGACCAGGACCTGTACTGCACCATCGATGAACAGAGCAACGCTGTGGAGCTCACCGAAAAAGGCATCGACCTTTTGTCGCGTAAGGGGTCGGATGATTTCATGATTCCCGACATGGACGATGAAAGCCATAACATCCGCCAGATGGAAAACCTCAGCGATGCGGAAAAAGACCAACAGCTCCGGGAAGTTGAAGCGCGATACATGCGGACATCCGAACTGATCCATGCCACCCAGCAGCTGATCAAAGGCTTCTGGCTCTTTGAAAAGGATGTCCACTATGTCATCAAAGACAACCAGATCGTGATCGTGGATGAATTCACGGGCAGAATGATGCCGGGACGTCGGTGGAGCGATGGCCTGCATCAGGCGGTAGAGGCCAAGGAGGGAGTAAAAGTGGCGGGGGAAAACCAGACCCTGGCCACGGTGACTTTTCAGAATTTCTTCCGCATGTATGAAAAGCTGGCCGGCATGACCGGTACAGCCGACACGGAAGCCGCTGAATTCAATAACATTTATAAATTGGACGTGGTGGTCATTCCCACCAACAAGGAAATGGCGCGGGTCAATTTCCCGGATGTCATCTACAAGACCGAAAGAGAAAAATTCAAAGCCGCTGTTGATGAAATCAAGGAACTTTACGACAAGGGCCAGCCGGTTCTCGTGGGGACCATCTCCATCGAAAAATCTGAAATGTTGAGCAAAATGCTCAAACGGGCCGGCGTTCCCCACTCCGTGCTCAATGCCAAACACCACGAAAAAGAGGCCGAAATCATTACCAACGCCGGTCAAACCAAAACCGTGACCATTTCCACCAACATGGCCGGAAGGGGCACGGATATAGTTCTGGGCGAAGGCGTTCGTGAATTGGAGGGGCTCCATATCCTGGGTACGGAACGGCATGAGAGCCGGCGGGTGGACAACCAGCTGCGGGGTCGTTCCGGCCGCCAGGGCGATCCCGGTACGTCGCGATTTTATCTCTCCCTTGAAGATGACTTATTAAGGATCTTCGGTTCCGATAAAATCTCCTCCATCATGGAACGGATGGGCATGGAAGAAGGAGAACCCATTGAACATAACCTGATTTCCCGGGGCATTGAAAATGCTCAGAAAAAGGTTGAAGCCCGTAACTTCGACATGCGGAAGCACCTCCTGGACTATGATGACGTCATGAACAGACATCGGGAAATCATCTATTCCCTGAGGAAAAGCATCCTGGAAGGAGAAAACTTCCAGGAAATTATTGAAGACATGATCGATCAGAAAATCGAGTCCATTGTTGAACAGTGGATCGACCCCAAAGCGTACCCCGAAGACTGGAATATAAAAGAATTAAACAACAGCATTTCCTGGCTCTTCGGTTTCCCTTCCGATATAGGCCCTGAAGGAATGGGTCAGGAAGCCTTTGGCGCCCTGAAAATAGAAGACCTTCCGGAGATGATCAAAGAACGCATCCTCTCCGAATACAGGGAGAGGGAAAGGCTGTTTGGAAAAGAAGACCTGCAACGTCTTGAGCGTTATCTCATCCTTCAAATCATCGACGACAAATGGGTGGCCCACTTGCAGGCCATGGACCACATGAAGGAAGGGATCGGGCTTCGCGGCTACGGGCAGCTTGACCCCCTGAAAGAATATCAGAAAGAGGGATTTGCCATGTTTGGGGACCTCATGGATCAAATCCGGGAAGAAATTCTCAGAACCATTTTCCGTGTACAGATCGTGCGCCAGGAACCGGATATCATGCCCAAAAAGAAAAAAAGAACCCTGAACCTCAGCCACGGAGATGGGGATTCGGGCGGCGTCACCGTCCGGCGCAAGGAACAGAAAATCGGCAGGAATGCGCCCTGCCCTTGCGGCAGTGGAAAAAAATACAAAAAATGCTGTGGGGCAGGAAAATAGGGGGTACGGTGAAAAAATGCCTGGACCTTTAGACGAAGGAACACAAACCGTTCGGGGATTCAAAGCAGCGGCCGTGGATTCAGGGCTGAAAAAAGGACATGGGTCCGATATTGCCTTGATTGTATCTGAAAGGAAGGCTTCGGCAGCCGGTGTATTTACCGCCAACAAAGTTAAAGCCGCCCCAGTCCTTTTGACCCGGAAGCACATTGCCGGCGGCACGGCCCACGCCATAATCGCCAATGCGGGAAATGCCAATGCCTGCACGGGAAACCCCGGCCTTTCCGATGCTGCGCGTACTGCGGGTCTCGTAGGAAAAACACTCGGTATTTCACCTGAGAGTGTCCTGATTGCATCAACAGGTGTTATCGGCCAGAGGCTGGACATGGATAGGGTTTCAAGGGCCATTCCCTTGTTGAAAGAGGCCCTGACACCTGAGGGCATACCCCTGGCCGCTCAAGCCATCATGACCACGGACTCTTTTCCCAAGATCAGCAGTTTCGACGGGATAGCCGAAAACCGTCCCTACCGCATTTCAGGACTTGCCAAAGGGGCCGGCATGATCATGCCGAACATGGCCACCATGCTCTGCTTTATCCTCACCGATATTCAGATAACATCCGATACCCTGCAAAATGTCCTTCGGGTTTGTGCTGAAAAAACCTTTAACCGCATCAGCGTGGATGGGGATACCAGCACCAACGATATGGTATTGATGTTGGCGAACGGCATGGCCGGCAATACAACCCTGGGAAAAAAGGATCATGCCCGGTTCCAAGAAGGGCTGACCGGCGTTATGGAAGACCTGGCGCGAATGATTGCCAAAGACGGCGAGGGCGCCACAAAACTGGTGGATGTGGTCATAAACAATGCCCTTTCCGCCGAGGACGCGCTGAATGCCGCCAGAACCGTCGCCAACTCAAGTCTTGTGAAGACCGCTTTTTACGGACAAGACCCCAACTGGGGAAGGATTATGGCGGCCCTTGGACGGGCGGATGTGAATATGGATGAAACGCGCGTTGATATCTGGGTCAATGATATTCAGATCGTATCCGGTGGGCTTGGTAGTGGCGTGGAAGCGGAAAAACAGGCGGCTCTGATCATGACGCAAAAGGAATTTACGCTCAGTATAGACCTGCATCAAGGCAACCACCGTGACCATATCATCACCTGCGACCTGACCCACGAATACATCAACATCAATGCGGATTATCGAACCTAGATCTTGATCAAGGAGGATGTCATGTTTGCAGTGATCATGTGTGGCGGTTCCGGGACACGTTTCTGGCCTGCAAGTCGGCGTCAGCGGCCCAAGCAATTCTTAGACATTACGGGAAAGGGAGCAATGGTGGTGGACACCTGCGACCGGCTGGTGTCTTTAATTGCTGACGACAGGGTCATCCTGATTCTGGGCAAAGAACACCGGGAAGAAGCCAGTGAACTTTTTAAAGGGCGAAGCGTTCACATACTGGCGGAGCCCGTCGGCAGAAACACGGCCCCCTGCATGGGTCTGGGCGCCCTGTATGCACGGCATCTGGGATCTGAAGCGCCGGTGGCATTCCTGCCGGCGGATCACTTCATCAGTAAACCCGAAGCATTTCTGGCGGATCTCGAATCTGCCGGAAAACTGGCCGCCGACGGGGGCATTGTGACCCTGGGGATCGTGCCCACGCGACCTGAAACCGGTTACGGCTATATCCGGAAAACCACTGATACAGCTAGTTCAGATACCACATCCGCTTACAGGGTTTCAGCTTTCGTTGAAAAGCCCGATATTGAAAAAGCGCACGATTATCTCAAGAGCGGCGACTACTATTGGAACGCCGGTATTTTCGTCGCCACACCGGAAACCATCCTGACGGAAATTGAAAAACAACTGCCCGACCTTCATGAAGGCCTTGGCCGGATTGCCCTGAGCCTGGGAACGGATCGCTTTGAAACGGAATTCAAAAGAGCCTATGAAACCATTCAGAGCATTTCCTTTGATTACGGTATCATGGAAAATACCGAAAGCCAGGTTTATATCATCCCCTCGGAATGTGGCTGGAGCGATGTGGGATCATGGGAATCCCTGTATGAATTGAGGGGAGCCGAACGGGACAGACACTGGAATCTGACCGAAGGGGAGACCCTCCTCATTGATTGCGAAAAAAATTTCATCTCAAGCCGGGCCAACCGGTTGGTAGCATGCCTTGGACTCAAAAACTGCCTGGTGGTGGATACGGGGGATACCGTACTGGTGGCGGATCTCACCCAATCCCAAAATATTCGCAAGATCGTGGACCAACTCAAAGAAACCCAAAAGGATACGCTTTTGTGATCTCTCATATTTTCAGGGAATATGATATCCGCGGCATTTTCCCGGATGAGTTAAACGAAGATACCGTTTACCGCCTGGGACGCGCTTTCGGGACTTATTTTCATGAAAAAGGTGCCAACAAGATAACCCTTGGCCGAGATTGCCGGCTCAGTTCTCCGGATCTGGCAGAATGGCTTTCCATGGGGTTGCTGGCAAGCGGCATGACGGTTGTGGATGTGGGCATGGTTCCCACCCCCATACTTTATTTCTCCCTTCATCACCTTTCCGTAGACGGCGGCATACAGATTACCGGAAGCCATAACCCACCGGAATTCAATGGCTTTAAGATTTGCCTGGGGCACGCATCCGTATATGGGGAGGAAATCCAGGCCATCCGGAAGATGGCTGAATCAGGCAATTTCACAACCGCAAAAGGCATACTTGAGAAAACCCCGGTGGACACCTCCTACAGACAATACGTGGTTGGAAACATTCAACCGGGACCTGTCTTGCGAAAAGTGGTCGTGGATGGGGGGAATGGCATTGCCGGCCCCTCGGCAGTGGATATCTACCGCCGGTTGGGATTTGAAATCAAGCCCCTGTTCTGTGAGCCGGACGGGCGATTTCCAAACCACCATCCTGACCCCACCATCACTGGAAACCTGCAATCGCTTATCAGAGTGGTACGCGAAGAAAAATGGGATCTCGGCATCGCCTTTGATGGCGATGGAGACAGGATCGGGGTGGTGGACCGCGAAGGGCGCATCATTCCTGCAGACCATTTGATGATGATCTTCTCCAGGGATCTTTTGACGCGTCACAAAGGGGCCAAGATCATCGGGGACGTCAAATGCACCCAGGCACTTTTTGATGATATCCGGGCCCACGGCGGAAAACCCATCATGTGGAAATCCGGTCACGCCATCACCAAGAGCAAGATGCAGGAAGAAGACGCTCTCCTGGCAGGTGAATTGAGCGGGCATGTTTTTTTTAAGGAACGGTATTTCGGCTATGATGACGCCGTTTATGCCGGGGCAAGACTGCTGGAAATTCTTTCACATACCCATGAGGGGTTAAGCGAGCTTCTCACGGGTCTTCCGGATTTGGTGAACACCCCTGAAATCCGCCTGGAATGCCCTGACCACAAAAAATTCGGTATCGTAACCGCCATTGTCGACCAGTTCAGAAAAGATCACGACGTCATCGAACTGGACGGCGCCAGGATTCTTCTGGATGGCGGTTGGGGCCTCATCAGGGCTTCCAATACACAGCCGGCTCTGGTTCTTCGATTTGAAGCTGACAATGAAAAACGCCTGAAGGAGATAGAACGTCTGTTTATGGATAAAGTGCGGGAATTAATTTGAAGGGGCAAAGATTAACTGCACAAAAAGCAGGCCAAGGCCATACGGTACAACACCAGATCTTTGCTCCATTTTGTCACAGCCTGATTCCTTCCTGCTTCACTCGCTGGTGAAATGGTATAGTCTGATAGAGGTTACTATTCCATTCTTCACGTG
>CAYPQJ010000070.1:0-18546 GCA_964412835.1 uncultured Desulfobacteraceae bacterium
GGACCCATGTTGATGATGAGGGTTTGTTCGTCGCCTTCGGTCATTGCCCCTCGGGTTTCGATTCTTCGGTTGGCAAATTGGATTCTTCAAAAAAAAGAAAGTCAGGATCCCTTTCCACGATTTCGCCCGGGTCCAGCAAATCTTTTAGTGGCGCCCGGTTTTCTGCCTCCTTTATGAGGGGATGACCCGTCATGTCCTCGGGCAAAAGCAGGGGCTTTGGATCCGGGTGACCAATGAACTTTATACCGAAAAAATCCATTGCCTCCCGTTCGTGCCATAAGGCGCCGCTGTAAACAGCGCTGATGGAAGGTATTTGGGGGTCATTGTGAGGAATGATTACATAGAGGGCCAATCTATCCGGACCGGAATAGGCGCTTAAATGATAAACCGCCACAAACCCATTTGCGCTGTCCAGAGCCGAAATATCTTCCAGAAAAAAACCGGCTTGAAACAGGCGTCGGGCCGCATCCACCATGACGTCGGGGGAAAGAAAGAGACCCCAGGTGATCCCCGTCTTTCCGAAATCATGTCGGCATTTGCAAAGGGCATTGAGGCCTTCCATCCATGCGGGCGTCATTTGCCTTCTTCCCCGGGCGGTTCCGGCCACCATCGTCGTCCGCTTATTTTTTTCTGCAATTCAAACAACCCTTCGAGGAGCGCTTCCGGCCGGGCCGGGCATCCGGGTACATAAACATCCACGGGGATAATCTTATCCACGCCCTCCACCACAGAGTATTGTCCCGGAAATTTGAAAGGCCCTCCTGAGATGGCACAGTTTCCCATGGCAATCACCCATTTTGGCGCAGGCATCTGTTCGTAAAGGCGCTCAATGGCCGGGGCCAGTTTGTGGGTCACGGTGCCCGCCACGATCATCAGGTCCGACTGACGGGGGGAGGCGCGAAACACCTCGGCCCCGAAGCGGGCCAGGTCGAACCTTGCCATGCCCGCGGCCATCATCTCAATGGCACAACAGGCCAGTCCAAACGTCATGGGCCACAGGGACATGGACCGGCACACATCCTTCAGTTTTTCCGCCAGTTCCAGACGAAAAATCGGGGGTGTCCAGTGCCCTTCCCCTTCGGTCACGCCAGTTCTATTTAGAAAATCGGCTTCCGAGGCCACCTAAAGACTCCTTTTGCATGAAAAAACAGAACAGCCAGGCCCAGCACCAGGAGAAACACAAATACCTTGAAGAAAGCGGAAAACCCCGTAGTCTGAGAATAGAAAAGAGCCACTGGAAAAAGATAGAGCACATCCACTTCAAAAGCCAGAAAGATCAGGGCATAGATGTAGTAGTTGAGATGAAACTGAATCCGGGCCCCGGCAAGAGGGCGCATGCCGCATTCATAGGACATGCCCATTTGTTTGTCCTTTGCTCGGGGAGATAGAAAAAAAGCGCCGGTCAGAGCGCCTGCAGCCATGAGAAAACCCACGAGAAAGAAAAGCAGGATCGATATGTGTAACCAATTAAAGACCATCGAATATTCCGGTTTATTTTCTATGGTTCTGACCATAACGGTGAACTGATGAATATCATATCAAGAAAAGCGAGGGTTGCAAGGGATAATTTCCGTATGACCGGTATTGTGAGCCCTAAGAAAAAAGACGAACAACGATTTGTTCCACTTTGATTTTTTCTGGTTGACACCACCGGGAAGGATACTCTAATCTTTTTGCTCAATCTTGAATCTTGGGAAGTCCGGCATCTCCGTTTCAAGGCGCTGTCCGGTTGTACGGGGGATCACCTTTTTTATGGGTATCTTGTCTGCGTTGCTCCTAGTCATGGGCCTTGTCCTGATCGCCTGGATCGGGGTCCAGGGGTTCGGGCTATCCTATCTGTTCGGCGTTCTGATTCCCTACGCAGCCATGATCATTTTTTTCCTGGGTGTTCTGGCCCGTTTACTCAAGTGGGCCCGCATCCCCAATCCCTTTGTCATTCCCACCACCGGAGGTCAGCAAAAAAGCCTGAGCTGGATCAAACCCTCCAAATTGGACAACCCTTTTACCCGGGGGCAGGCTCTGGGCCGGCTCTTTTCCGAAGTCTTTTTCTTCAGAAGCCTTTTCAGGAATCTCTCTCCAAGGGTCGAGAATGAACAACCAACGCTGACCTTTGCCTCAGCCAAATGGCTCTGGCTCTTTGCCATATTATTCCACTATGCCATGTTTGTGACGGTTTTCAGGCACTTGCGATTTTTTACGAACCCTGTTCCCTGGCCAGTGAAAATGGCGGAAGCCCTGGATGGGTGGCTGGAGGTGGGGATTCCGGAGATCCTCGTGAGTGGTCTGGTCCTGCTTCTGGCGGTGACGCTTCTTCTGTCCCGACGGCTGTTGATCCCGAGATTGCGATACATTTCCCTTTTAAACGACTATTTTCCCCTGTTTCTGCTCATGGGCATCGCCGCTACGGGGGCGCTCATGCGCTACGTGATGGGCATTAACGCCAACGGTGCCAAACAGCTGGCCATGGGTCTTATTTCGTTTAAGCCCGTGATCCCGGAAGGCATCGGCCCTCTTTTTTTTATACACCTCTTTCTGGTCTGCACCCTGCTGGCATACTTTCCTTTCAGCAAACTGATGCACGCAGGCGGCATTTTCTTTTCCCCCACACGCACCATGCCCAACAACAGCCGGGCCGTACTGCATGAAAACCCTTGGAACTATCCGGTGAAATTTCATTCCTATCAGGCTTATGAAACGGAGTTTCACGATAAAATGGTAGAAGCGGGCATCCCCCTGGACCAAGGGGAACCCCATTTGAACGGAGAGGCATAATCCTGTGAGCGACAATCTCCCGGAAGCAGAGGAACTTGCTCGAATCAATTTGGACATGCCTCCATCCGGATGGATGGATACCCCTGTCAAGCTTCAAAAGGGGATGTACTGCCACGGGGTTCAAGGTAAAAACATCAAGGCCCTGGGGATGCCCAACCCCCGAGACTGGTTGGTGGAAGATGATGACTGGCAACTGCCCGAAGACTGGTATAATATTGTCATGGAAGGTCTTCGTGAACGCCTTCATCGATTTCGATCGCTTCAAATTTTCATGGATATCTGCGTCCGCTGCGGCGCCTGCGCGGACAAGTGCCACTTTTTCATCGGCTCCGGCGACCCCAAGAACATGCCGGTATTGCGTGCGGAGCTTTTACGTTCCGTATATCGCCATGATTTTACCCGGGCCGGCCGCATTATGGGTAAAATGGTGGGGGCAAGGAAGCTGACAAAAGCGGTAATCCGGGAATGGTGGTATTACTTTTTTCAATGCAGCGAATGCCGCAGGTGTTCGCTTTTCTGCCCCTACGGCATCGATACGGCGGAAATAACCATCCTGGGCCGTGAGCTGTTGAACCTGTTGGGACTCAACATCGACTGGATCGGGGCTGCTGTCGCCAAATGCCACCATGTGGGAAACCATATCGGCATGGAACCACAAACCTTCAAGGAATCCATTGAATTTTTATGTGACGACATCGAGGAAATCACCGGCGTCAAAATTGAACCGTCTATCAACCGCAAAGGGGCCGAAATCCTTTTCGTGACATCTTCCGGGGACTTTTACGCGGAACCGGGCATTTTCACCTGCATGGGATATCTGATGTTGTTTCATCAGCTGGGTCTGGACTACACCTGGTCCACCTACGCGGCCGAGGGGGGTAATTTCGGTTTTTTCACCAGCCACGAGGTGGCCAAACTGCTTAACGCCAAGATGTACGCCGAGGCCGAGCGCTTGAAGGTCAAATTTATTCTGGGCGGAGAATGCGGACACATGTGGCGGGTCATTCATCAGTATATGGGCACCATGAACGGCCCGGCCGGTTTTCTCGAGACGCCGGTTTCCCCTGTGACGGGAACCCGGTTCGATCATGCGGCTTCCACCAAGGC
The DNA here is from genome assembly GCA_964412835.1 of uncultured Desulfobacteraceae bacterium. GTDB lineage: Bacteria > Desulfobacterota > DSM-4660 > Desulfatiglandales > Desulfatiglandaceae > NaphS2. Next base: position 3,880 of record CAYPQJ010000070.1, read on the forward strand.
GGTCCATATCTGCGAATTCACTTCGGACCTGGTTCACCAGAACAAAATCAAGCTGGATCCGTCCCGAAACGATCACCTGAACATCACTTTTCACGACTCATGCAATGTAGCCCGGGGCATGGGCCTTCTGGATGAACCCCGATACCTGATCAAAAAGGCATGCAACCATTTTTATGAGATGCCCGAAGAAACCATTAGAGAGCAGACCTTCTGCTGCGGCAGCGGCGCAGGTCTCCATGCGGGAGAGGACATGGAACTGCGCATGCGGGGCGGTTTACCAAGGGCCAATGCGGTGAGGACCGTGCGCGACCGGTATGATGTGAACACCCTTGCCTGCATCTGCGCCATTGACCGGGTCGCATTCCCCGCACTCATGGATTACTGGGCCCCGGAAGTGGGGGTTGCGGGAATCCATGAACTGCTGGGCAATGCCCTGGTAATGGACGGGGAATCGGAACGGCCCCTGAACCTTCGCGGGGAGGAACTGCCGGAAAAATCCTCCCCTTCCGACACAACCGAAGAAATGGAGGGCGCATGATGCATGGCAAAAGGTGGGTGATCGCAGGAATGATCCTTTTTGCCGCCTTAGCAGCCTTTCCCTTTTACTGGTATTCGATGGGAGAGGATAAGCCTTTCCCCAAACTGGAAATGCCGGAAAAAGCCAGCGCGTGTGTAGAGAAAACCCCGTTCATGCGGGCTAATCACATGCGTCTGCTGGATGCCTGGCGGGTTTCGGTGGTACGGGACAACCTATTTGTTTACACCGCTGTTTCCGGGAAGACATTTGAAATGAACCTTCATAAAACCTGTCTGGGGTGCCACACATCCACTGAAAAGTTCTGTGACCGATGTCACGCGTACAATGATGTGACCCCCCCCTGCTGGGAATGCCATGTGGCGACGGGCGTTTCCGGAGAAGGGGACGCATCATGACCATCAGCCGAAGAAAATTCTTGAAAACAGTATCAGCATCATGCCTGGCCGTGACAGCCCATTCTGCCGTGGGCCACGGGTTTGAGCTCCCGGGCCGCATGTCCCCGGGTCCTCAGGAACTCAAAGCCAGGCGCTGGGGAATGGTGGTGGACATGAGACGGTGCGATGGCAGGTGCACGGAAGACTGCATCGGCGTTTGTCACGAAATTCACAATGTCCCCTATATTCCAAAGGCCGAACACCAGGTCATGTGGCTGTTTCAGGAACCCTATGAAAACACATTTCCCGACCGGTCACACGAACTCATCTCGAAGCACCTTAAGAATCGGATATTTTTGCTCTTGTGCAACCATTGTGATGATCCTCCCTGTGTCCGGGCCTGCCCCACCCAGGCCACCTTTAAACGGGAAAATGACGGCATTGTCATGATCGACTACCACCGGTGCATCGGTTGCCGTTTCTGTATGGCCGCCTGTCCGTACGGATCTCGAAGTTTCAATTTCCGCGATCCCCGGCCCTACATCAAGACGATTCATCCGGAGTTCCCGACGCGGCGAAAAGGGGTGGTGGAGAAATGCAACTTCTGCCAGGAACGGCTGGAAGTGGGAAAAATGCCTGCATGCGTGGAAACCTGCAAAAAGGGGGCACTGGTCTTTGGAGACCTTGAGGATCCGTCTTCGGAAATTCGGCGGATTCTGGCGGAAACGCCCCATGTGAGACGGAAGCCCCAACTGGGTACCAGACCCTCGGTGTTTTACATTTTTTAGAGGCCCCAATATGATTGAAAAAGCCCTTCACGGCGGAAAAGGCTACTGGGCATGGATCATCTTCCTTGCGGCAGGCATCGGTATTGGTCTTTTCGCCTACCTCTATCAACTGAAGGAGGGTTTGTGGCTCACCGGCATGAGCCGGAATGTTTCATGGGGCTTCTACATCTCCCAATTCACCTTCCTGGTGGGGGTGGCGGCCTCGGTGCTCATAGTGGTACTGCCCCTATATCTCCATGATTTTAAAGCATTTGCCCCTATCACGGCCCTGGCCCAGTTCTTGACTGTGGGAACGCTTATCATGAGCCTGCTCTTTATCTTTTCCGATGTGGGCATGCCCATGCGCATCCTGAACGTGCCGCTGAACCCCACACCCGGGTCCATGCTGTTTTACGATACCTTGTTTCTGCCGGGGTTCATGCTGCTCAATCTGGTGATCGGCTGGACCGCCGTCGGCGCCGAAAAAAGGCACACAACCCTTCCCCCCTGGGTCAAATTCCTCATCTACGTCTCCCTTCCCTGGGCCGTGATCATGCATACGGTCACCGCATTTATCTACGCGGGCACTCCCGGACGGGGCTTCTGGATGACCGCCATCATGGCCCCCCGTTTCCTGACCACGGCATTTGCCGCGGGATGCGCCATTCTGATTATTCTTTCACTGGTACTCAGGTCTCTCGCCCGGTTTGATGCCGGGGAAAAAGCCATACGGAAACTGACGACCATTATGTTTTACACCCTGATCATTAACGCGTTTTTTCTGGCAGTGGAATATTTCACAGCCTTTTACAGTCATGTGCCCGCCTACAGTGAAACCTTTCGTTACCTCTTTTTCGGAATTGACGGCAATACCGCCTTCGTACCATGGTTCTGGGTGATGAATCTGGCGATTCTCGGCGCCATCGCCCTGCTGGCTTTCCCCGCTGTGAGAAACAATCATCTCCGACTGTCTGAGGCCTGCATTGTTGCGCTGGTCGGTCTCTGGATCGACAAAGGGTTTCTGCTGGTGCCGGCAGCCTTTATTCCCAATGTATTCGGCCGGGTCATGGAATACCCGCCATCATGGGTGGAATTGACCGTATCCTTTGGCATATACTGCCTGGGCATGCTCATGATAACAGCCCTCTATAAAGTGACCATGGCGATCAAGGGTGAAACCTTATACCCTGATAAATAACCGTCCAAAGAAAAAGGAGGAAAAAATGGGATTTTTCAAAATGTTGTTCGGCATCTGTCGAACATTGCCTCCGGCCGATGAAGGGTGCTGGAGCTTTGTGAATGGAAAAATTGAAATCCAGCTGGATCGCGCCCCGGAGATCGAAAATCAGGGCAGCGCGATCCGTCTGGAAGGAAACGGGTCTCCCGAAAGGGTCCTGGTCGTCCATGGGCGGGACGGTCAATTTCATGCGTATAAAAACCGCTGCACCCATGCCGGCCGAAGAATCGATCCGTTTGAAGAAACCGAATCCCTCAGGTGTTGCAGTATTTCCAAATCAACGTTTGATTATGATGGAAACGTTATTTCGGGGTCTGCAAAAAAGCCTTTGACCCCATTTAAAGTGGAACAGGATGCGGGAAAACTGACGATTTCCGTCATAATGGGTTAGGAAAGTCTGGATTTTATGATGAGGGGCGGAAAGACGTTTTTTTGGATTGGCGGCATTGTGGGCGGAGTCCTGCTCTTGCTGTGCGTGTTGCTCCCGGCGGCGCCCCTGCTCATAAACCTTAAAAGCGTACATGGAAAGATTGAGGCCCGTTTTGATCAGGAAACGGGCGGGCAAGGCACATTCCGGAAGCTGGACCTTTTCTTTCTTCCCCGGCCCCATGCGGTCATCCGCGGGGGAAAGCTCTCTTTTCCCGGAAAGGGAAGCCTGGTTTTTGAAGCCTTAACGATTTATCCCAAGCTTCTGCCCATGCTTAAAGGGGAGTTTCTACCGGCCCGGGTTCAATTCTCTTCTCTCCATACGGATATTGATCTGACACCGGCCAAAAAAGACAAACAACCGCCGGCCCCGATTCCCGAAACGGTTGTAAAATTCCAAATGCCCCAAGCGTTCCGCACCTGGATCACCAAAACCGACGGCCTTAAGATCCAGATTGAAAATGGGCTCCTGAATCTTACCGCGAGGGGCCCAATCTTCAAAAACCGGGCAACCTTTAAGTTCAATGACATTAACATTTCAGCCGAACATTCAAACGGCAGTCTGACCCTTGAACTGACATGCGCCTCCAACCTTTTTCAAAATATGGACCTGAAGGGCCAGATGGAACTCACTTCTTTTAAAACAAAGGGGACGCTGGCCCTTTCAGGTTTTAAAACCGGTGAATTACCGAACCATAACCAACACCACGACACCATGCGGCTGGATGACGGGGTGGTAGACCTTCAGGTGAACTTTGAAGGGATGGGGTTTCAAAGCCTGAAAGCCACTGTAAACCTGTCCGCTCCTTCGCTGGGGTTATGGCGCGGTCAAAGAAGGATTACGGTTAAGGGCGCTCGAATCGATGGCAACATCCAGTTTGGAAAAGGTTTTCTGGTTGCGTCTTTATCTGACATGACCCTGGGCTATCCCCCAATGAACCTGTCCGGGGTATTTAAAAAGGAAGATGATACGCCCTTGGTGAGCCTTCACCTTGAGGGAAAAGATGTGGACGTGCCGGCGCTTCGTTCCTGCGCCCTGGATCTGGCGGGGGATATTTCACCCGTCAAGGATATTTTTGCGATCATCAGAGACGGGAATGTCCCCTCCATAACGGTCGACGCGAAAGGCAAATCCCTGGTGGATCTGAGCGATCTGAATGCCTATACCATCAAAGGCCATATGCGAAAGGGTAAAATTTCCCTGACAGATCCGAGTCTTAACCTGACGGATGTAGAGGGAAGTGCTCTGATCTCAGATGGGATCCTCAGAGGACAGAGGCTTCAAGCAAAACTAAGTAAAATCAAAGGGAAAGAAGGCATCCTTACGGTAGCGCTTAAACAAGGCGCAGCCCCTTTTCACCTGAACATCCAGGTGGACGCAGATCTGGCCGAGGCCCATACCGTTTTGAAACGGCTTCTAACAGTGGGCGCCTTTGCAAAAGATCTTCACCATCTCCAATCCATAGAGGGTCATGCCACGGCACAGCTGAAGCTTGATGAAAACAAAAGCGGCCTTCTGGTGGATGTGGATGGTTCATCCTGCCGTCTGAAAGCCCGCTACCCGTCCCTGCCGCTACCCGTGACCGTTAAAAGCGGCAGGGTTCATTACCGGCAAAATCATATCCGGCTCCGTGAACTGGCAGGCGTGTATGGTCAATCTGAGTTTTTTATAGGATCAGGCCTGCTGGACTGGCAGGATGAACCCCGAATGGAGATTGCATCTGCAAAGGCCACGGTTTTAATGGAACAGGTTTATCCCCTCATTTCCGCCATGGAAGGTCCCGGCAAATGGCTGAAAAAGTTGGACAACGTCAAAGGGAGGTTGTCCATTCATTCCCTGGCTCTGAAAGGTCCGCTGAAAACCCCTGGCGCCTGGCAGTATCAATCGGATTTACAAGTGGAAAAACTGTCTCTGAACGTGGCGTTTTTGCCGGGACCGCTCAAGGCACCCGAAGCACGGCTGAACGTGAACACGGGAGGGATTCGCATTAACAATGCTGAGATCAAAATTCTGGATACAGACCTTAATATGGCGGGTAAATTAGCGGGCGCCGTGAATAATCTGAAACGTTTTGAAACCACCCTGTCGGGGACCCTGGGGTCTCAAGGGATGCAATATCTCTTTGAAACCCTGGAAATACCGGAGAACTTTCTGCTGCAAGCGCCTGTGACGGTTCAATCGGGTCGTCTTCTCTGGGAGAAGGGCACCGGCGTATCCTTTGGGGGGAATATGCTTTTCCCCGATGGACCCAGCGTTTCCATGGATGTGTCTTATGGGCCCGGAAAATTGAACATCCGAAAGCTGTTGGTGGAGGAGGATACCACAAGGGCTTCTTTTGCGATGCTGGCCCACGAAGAACTGATGGATCTTAATTTTTCGGGGAAATTACAGAAGTCAACCCTGAACGGAATTTTCGCAAAAAACCAGTTCCTGGACGGTTGGATTGAAGGCGACATATCCGCCCGGATATTGCCCATGCTATCATTTTCCACCTCGGCGGAAGGGTCCCTCACCGGAAAAGATATACCTGTTTACGGGGTGGCGCTGCCTGCAAGGATTGAGGACTTTTCTTTGCGAGCCGAAGGCCAACTGCTCCGTTTTGATTCGGTTCGGATGGCGCTTTATGAAAACAGACTTGTCATGAGCGGCACTGCCGATCTTTCAACGGAAGACCCCAGGTTTGATGTGGATATTTCCACTGAAAACGTTGACCTTGACAAAATTCTGGCATTCCTGAAAGAATCTGAAAGCACCACGGTGAAAAATGACCATAAAGACCCTTGGCTTTTCCCCGTTCGGGGTACGGCCCATTTAATGTGGGACAGTTTGAAAATCGGTGGGTACACCTGGCAGCCTTTTCAAGGGGAAATCACTGTGGACCCTGAAGGCATCCGGGTTACCGTAGAAAACAGCAAACTATGCGGAATCTCATCTCCGGGAGTTTTGCGTGTCAAACAAGATGGCATTGAGATTGCGTTTGGTTTGAAGGCTGAGAAAGGCGATTTGAACCAATGTATGACCTGTCTCACCCAAAAGCGGGTCAGTGCCGAGGGCACGTTTGATCTGGAGGGAAAAATCAAGGGAGAGGGCAATTGGAACAATCTTTTCGAGAGACTTGAGGGACCGATTGTTTTTGCTTCCGCCGATGGACAGGTTAAACAGGATCCGGCACTGGCGAAGGTGATATCGGTTTTAAGCGTCACGGATATCTTCAAGGGCAAACTTCCCACCCTTGAAAAGGAAGGGCTCCCTTATGATCTGATACAGATTAAAGCGAACCTAAAGAATGGCAAAATTCACATGCAAAAGGGTCTTATGAACAGCCCCGCCATGAACCTTGTTTTCCATGGGGATGTGGATCTCTTAAACGAACAGCTCGACCTCACCATGCTCGCGTCCCCGTTTACCCTGACGGATCGCTTAATCAAGCTTATTCCGATGGTGGGGTACATTCTGGGCGGAACACTGATTTCCGTTCCCGTGAAAGTCGACGGTCCTTTGAAAGACCCGAAAGTCCGCATCCTTCCTTTTTCGGAGATTGGATCGGGCGTGTGGGGAATCCTGAAAAGAACCCTTGAAACCCCGGTCAAGATCGTTGAGCCGTTGGCGGGAGAGGAAGAAAAAACCAAAGACAAAGAAGATGAATCGATATTCTGGTAATTTTTTTTCTGGAGGATCAAAAGATGAGAATTGGAAGTGTTGTTTTACTGCTGTTGTTTCTGGCTGCCTGCGGTCCTGCGAAGAAGACATGGATCAGCAGCCCTTCTACACAGCAGGTACAAAATGCTGATTTCAGTGCCCGACTGACACCCCTAAAACGGGATAAGGAACATTTCGTGTCATTTCGGCTTTTCATTGACAACAAGACAGGCCAAGACCTGAAAATTGACTGGAATCAGACACGGTATCTTGTAAATGGAAAATCTTATGGCAAAGTGGTTTTTTCGGATATCGATCCCGCAACCATTAAAACCTCGATTCCACCGGCCATCATTCCGGCGAATGGTAATTTCAACAAGGAAGTCTTTCCCCTCAAGCTGGTCGCTTTTGCGCCCATGCGGGAGGAAATTCTGGATAAGGAAGGACGGGGGCTCTATCCGGGCCCACTTCCGAAAGGAAAGAACAGTATCGATCTGGCAATCTACAAGGGAGATCGTCTAATGAGGCAGAGAATTTCCGTGAATATCGAGCAGGAGTGATTCAAGCGGCAGGCCACAAGTGCCGAAAGGTCTCCCGGCAATTTTGCTTGACAGAGCCTGACGTCAGCGGTTAGGAATAGGGCGAAATAATATGAAAAATTCAGAACATCCGGGAGTAAAAAAATGGAGATGAACCCCCTCGCAGAAGAACTCAACGGAATCATTCAGAACGGTAATTCTCACGTATATAACATGCTGAGCAACGTGGGCAAGAACCTGTTTTTTCCAAAAGGCATCCTTTCACAGGGCGCTGAAGCCAAGGAAAAAGCCCACAGATTCAACGCCACCATCGGGATGGCCACGGAAAAAGGAGATACCATGTTTCTCCCTTCCATCATGGCCATGCTCAATAATATTTCCCCCGGGGAAGCACTGACCTACGCCCCCTCTTTCGGCATCATGCCCCTCCGTGAGGCCTGGAAAGAAGAAATATATCGAAAAAATCCTTCCTTGAAAGGAAAGGAAATCAGTATTCCGGTAACCTGCAATGCCATCACCCATGCCTTGAGCGTGGTATCGGACATGTGGGTGGATCCCGATGATGTCATTATCCTGCCCGACAAATTGTGGGGCAATTACAATTTGATTTTTGGCGTCAGAAAAGGCGCCGTCATTAAAAATTTTACTTTTTTCAACCCACAGGGCGGTTTCAACATGAACGCCTTCAAAACCTGTGTTGAAAAAGAGGCCGCACAACGGGGTAAAATCATCGTAATACTCAATTTCCCCAACAACCCCACCGGGTATACAATTTCATCAGAAGAGGCGGACGGTATTGCCGATATCCTGGGAAACATTGCCAAAGGCGGAACCCATGTGGTGGCCTTTACGGATGATGCCTATTTTGGGCTTTTTTATGAAGAAGGGGCCATGAAGGAATCCATTTTTACCCGGCTGATGGACCGTGATCCCAATCTCCTGGCCGTTAAGCTGGACGGGGCCACCAAGGAAAACTTTGTGTGGGGGCTGCGAGTTGGCTTTGTGACTTACGGTTGTCACATCAAAGGAGAATCGAGACCCTTTTACGATGCACTGGAGAGAAAAACCGCGGGTGCGGTCAGGGGGTCCATCTCCAACGCGTCGCACCTTAGCCAGGAACTGGTCTTGAAATCACTGAAATCAGAAGGCTATTTATCGGAAAAAGAAGAGAAGTTTCAGATTATGAAGGCACGGGCCCAGGAGGTCAAACGTGTGCTTGCTGACCCGAAATACAGTGATGCCTGGGATGTGTATCCCTTTAACTCCGGCTATTTCATGTGCCTGAAACTGAAGACTGTTGATGCAGAACCCCTTCGGGTCCATCTGTTGGACAAATACGGTGTGGGGCTGATCGCCCTGGGCAAAACCGACCTTCGGGTAGCCTTTTCCTGCCTGGAAAAGGAGGATACCCGGGAATTGTTTGATATAGTGCTGCAGGGGGTGGAAGAGGTTTCAAGGGCTTCATATTCGTAAATTACATAGCAGAAGGCGTATGTCAAAAACCGAGCCAATGAGCATGGTGCGCTGCCGCTGCCCTGGAAATTACGACCCGAACCATCAGGCATATGGTTCACGCCAAGCGATAGATTGCCTCGATCCTTTCAAGGAATCCCCCGGAATATAGGCCGCAGGATGATGAAAGGATGAATCCGCCGCCTTGGGCAAGAGAATGCAATCGCCCCTTCAGGCTTTCAAGATCGGACGGGGAAAGTTCCTCTTTATTCAGTATTTCCCCCTCGATCCCCGCCATCAAAACCAATTGAGATCCATACCGCGCCTTCAGCGACACAAGATCGTTGGTTCGATCCTGAACCGCCGCCAAGCCGTCAAACCCGTTGGAAAGGAGTTGCGGTATGATTTTAGAAATATTGCCGCAGGAGTGAAACAGGGCAACAGCATGGGCCCCATGAATCTCTGAGACGGCTCGATCGTAAAAAGGGGATGAAAAACCCTTAATATCCAGGGGATGAAAAAAAGTGCCTTGATCTCCCGCCAGATCATCCGCGATAACAACCCCATGAACCGCACGTTCGAGGCAACAATCAAGGAGGTTCTCAACATCCATCCGCTCATTTTCATAAGCCTTTAAAACGGTTTCTTTTTCGCTGACCCACCCGGTCAAAACCTTCATCAACCCCTTTTTTCCCACAAGCCGCTGAAAAGGCCCGTCGATGACGGCCATGACAAAGAGATCGGTCGTGTCCAAGACTTCTTGAATGGCGGATACGGGGAAATATCGATACCCGAGCGCCCTGTCCAAATAAGCGTCTCGGGCCGTAGAAAGGCAGATCATACGGTGCTTCAAACGCTTCACGAGGCGGAGACGGCCTTCGAGATTGTCCTCAAAGCCCGCTTTTTTCAGGATATCCGTGCCCAGCCACAGTTCCCCTTTTGGAAAATGTTCCGTTTGAAGGTGCCGGAACGCGGTCTCAACCCTAAAACGGCGGGCTCTATCGACCCCGGTGATGCCCATTGAATTGTGCCTCAATTCGTTCATCCGAGGGCCATGGCCTCCATAAAAACCTTTTGAAAAAAACCGGTTTTCCCTGCCAGCTTCACATATCGGATTTTCCGGCAGTTCCGGTGGTTTTTGGGGGACAAGCCCGTGTGTTTAATAAACAGCCGCCGGAAGGAGTTGATGTCCTCATATCCGACTTTCCAGGTGATTTCATTGATGGTGTCCCGCGTAGGTTCCAAAAACCGCTTGATCAAATGAATTGAAAAAACGCTCCCGTCCCCCCGTTATCGTTAACGCTACTTTCCGCCGGCGGCTTTCCATTCCAGCTTTTCAACGTGTTTCCGAAATACCCCGGTTTCTTCCCGCCTAACGTCATTTCCTTCCACCAGGAGCATTGCCGGCGTTTTCTTCGGGTTTGAATCCATTTGAGGGAACCACGCGTTTTCATTATCCAGCCCTTCTCCGGCATCCTTGTCCGGGGGCAGGAGAAAATCAATGAGCCTCGACCCTTTTTCACGGGAGGTTCCCCGGGCCTTAAGGGAGAGTTGTTTGGGAACAAAGGTTTCCAGTTCCATTACAATTTTGCCGTCCTTTCCACGGAGAGAAAAATCAACAAACGGGCTTTTGAGGGAACGTTCAACCCGTTTGGCCGTGAAAATGATAAACGCAATGAAATCTTCCATTAACTGAGAAGTTTCCAGGGGCTGACCCATTTTTTCCATCATTTGACGGTAGGTGTTAAAAAAACCCGCGATTTTTTCCTTTTCCCGGGCGATGGTTTGGGTATTAAACCGGATTCGGTAAACGTTTTCCCTGTCATGGGAGGAATCCAACGCCGCCACGGCGGCGGGATGGTTCGAGGTATCTTCTTCGGCTACGGTTACAGCCACGCTACCCTCGGCCAAAGCGAGGATTTCCTCGGGCGAACGAAGAAACCCTTCGTCAATTTCCTGCCAGGGAACCACACGGCTGACTTCCTCAAAGGACGTGATCCCCTTCAGGACCTTGTAAAACCCATCTTCCCGCATGGTAACAAGATCCGACGATTCCCTGGCCGATCGCCTGATTTCGCCGGATGTCTTGCGCGCAAGGATGGCGTCACGAATCATATCGTTGACCAGCAGCAGTTCATGAACGCCTGTGCGCCCGCGATATCCCATGTGATTGCAGTGGGCACATCCGACGGGTTTATAGAATTTGTACTTCTCCATGTTTTCAGCGCGGACCCCCAGGGCATCCAGTTCATATTTATCGGGGGTGTAGGCCAGCCTGCATTCGGGGCAAAGGACGCGGACCAGCCGCTGGGCCAGTACGGAGACCACGGTGGATGAGATGAGGAAAGTATCAATGCCCATGTCCATGAGCCTTAAGAGCGCGCCGGTGGTATCTTCCGTATGAAAGGTCGACAAAACCTTATGCCCGGTCAAAGCGGCCTGGATGACCGCTTCCGCCGCGGTGGTATCCCTGATTTCTCCCACCATGATGACATCCGGGTCCTGACGCATCATGGATTTAATGAAATCCGAATAACTCTGCCCCAGTTTGGGGTTGAGCTGGCCTTGAACGATGCCGTCGATGACGTATTCCACCGGGTCCTCCACGGTGATAATGGATGTCTTGCCATCGTTCAGGTAATTGATCCCCGCATACAGCGTTGTTGTTTTTCCGCTTCCCGTGGGTCCTGTAACCAGAATCACCCCGGATGGCTGATCCAGAATCTTTAGGAAACGGACCTTGTTCTGCGGCGAAACCCCCAGTTGATCAATGTCAATCAGAGTGCTTTTTCGATAAAGAATCCGAATAACAATATTTTCCCCGAAGGCGGCGGCATAGACCGACACCCTCAAATCAACATCTTTGTCCATCACCTGGGCGTGAATTCGGCCGTCCTGATGTTTTCGCTTCTCGGCGATATCCAGTTTGCACAGCACCTTGATTCGGGAAGCAAGGCTGGGGGCCAGTGAAACCGGCAAATCCGTTTTGTGGTGGAGGATGCCGTCGATTCGGTATCTGACGCGGATACTTTCTTCTTTCGGCTCAATATGAATGTCGCTGGCACCTTCAAGGATGGCATTGGTAAAGATATAATCCACCACTCCCGCAGTGGTGTCCCCCCCTTCCGTGGAGATTTTTTTGTCCCCGATGATGAGGTCCCTTTTTTCCGTCTTCGAAACCGCTTTTTTTTCGAAGGTGACCTTTTGAAAATGCTGACGGATGGCGGTACGAATGTCGGTGGATGAGGCGATGGCCGGTTTGATTTTACGCACCTTGAAAACGCGGCCCAGATTCTGAATCATGTCCTTGTCAAGGGGATTGCTCATGATCAGGGTCAGCACATCATTTTCCTTGAAAGCCGGAATAATTTCATTGCTCAGCAGGAATTCCTCGCTGATCCCTTTTAAAAGCGTTTTGTCGATCAGATGAAAATCGGGCGCCACCTTGAGAATTCCCATCTGAATGGATAAAGCATCCACAAGGGCGTTCTCCGTAATAAAGCCCTTGCTGATCAGGATCTCACCCAGTCTTCCGCCGATTTTCTTTTGATGCGCCAACCCTTCATCCAGCTGTTGGGGCGTAATCAGCCCCAGGTTGATGAGCAGATCCCCTACGGAGATGCGTTTTTGGTATTGGTTAAGTATCTGGTGCAGGCGGGCCCTGGAGAGAAATTTAAGATCGACACAAATCTCCCCAAGCGGTTTGTAAGCTTCTCCTTCTTTCTTTACGGACAGCGCCTTTTCAAGCTGTTCCTGGGTAATGGCGCCTTCCTGGATGAGCAGTTCGCCAACCCTGAGTTTGCTAGAGGCTTTCATGGCTTTTCGCCTCGTTTATTTCCATTTGTGGCGCGGGCACATCCGTTGAAGGGGACTTGACTTCCTTTAAATTTGGGGCTGCTTTTCTCGGCATGGCACCGGCAAAAAAGGACTCGGGCGTCTGATCCTGTTCCGGGTCAAATTCACACATACCCATGTGAGATGTCAAAGGATCCAGGGAAGGGATTTGAGCCGAAACATCCTGGAGGAGATTCTTTTGTACCCTCTGCGCGGGAATCTTTGCGTTTTCAAAAGAGGTATGGGTGAGTAGAAAGGCAAAATTGGCCCGGTTCCACCGGGCGATGATATCCGCTTTTCGCAGGGTTCGAAAAATGGCGTTTTGAATAACGCGAATGACCTCCATTTCCTCCTCCGGAAGCAAGTCCTTCGTGACTTCATCAAAATTGGAGATGATAATGGTAATCAGCGTAAGGTCATAATTATTTCTGCGAGCATTTGCGATCTCTCTTCCCAGCACTTCCATGAAAAACGCCATGGAATACCCTTTGGTGGCCATGTCGATAACGGAGAGTTCCTGGCTTTTTCTGGCCAAGCTCTTCTTTTCCAGTACGCCATGGGCCAGATCCAGCGCCAACCATAGCACCTGCTGTTCTTCCTTTGTCATTTCCCCCACATGAATGTTTTCAAAATACAGGGCTGAATATATGGGCATGTCTTCTTTTGTATGGATGTAGATTTCACCACTCTCCTCCTCAACCACTTCCGTCAGGGGAACATCTAAAAAAACGTCCGTGATATCGTCGGGTTTCAGCAGCATGGAATGGGTTTGCCACAAATGGCCCACAACCAGTTTATTGATTTCATCGATCTTTTCCGGGTCGAAGGCGCCTTCACTGCTGAGGTACATTTCACCATGGTTGTCATATATTAAAAGTGCTGCGCTACGGGTAAAAGGATAGAGGGAATGGATGATGGTCATCAGCGCCTGCACGAGATCAGCCGGGCTGGTCTCCCAAGTATCCATCATGTTAATTTCGTTAAGGATATTGGCTCTAAGAAGATCCTGCTCCAGGAGGGTGGTGGCCATCATTAAAATGGCCTGGTCATCCAGTTCGGGTATGACGTTGAAATGGCTGATAATCTGTCGCGCGGGTTTTTTCCTGAAAACCAGCCCCTCAAGAGCAGCTTCCCAGGCCTTTTCGGTAATGGGCGTTTTCAGATAACCGTCCGCACGGCAGACTTTGCTCCAATATCGGTCCAGAGCGCTTCCGGAAGCCGCAACATGCAGGATGGGAACGTCCCGCACAAAAGGATCCTGTTTCAGTACCCGCGAACACTGGTGTCCATTCATTCCCCTGAGATGAACGTCCAGGACAATGAGGTCCGGCTTCTGCCCATAGACTTTCCGAACGGCATCAATGCCATTGTCACACGCAATAATCTCCATTCCCTGCCTTTCCAGCAGGCCACGGACGGAACCGTCCGAGGTCTCGGGGTTTTCTGCAAACAACACTTTCTTCAGATTAGGATGCATTGGGTTTTTCCAAAATAGGTCTGTTTGTTTCCTTTCCAGGTGCAATTCATATCAACCCGGGCAGGGTTAAACACCTTCAGTAAATGCCCTCACGGCATCCTGCGGCGATGGTCTTACCCAGTTCTTCACATTGCGCGAGGACTTCCCCGTCAACAACGCCTTTTGCCCTCACAGGCGCCAGAATTTTCTTGAACTGGTACCCCAGACAAATTCGTTCGATGTGGTTCAAAGCGCCTGTTCCATCGTTGCCGGCACTGATAAGGGCTGCGTATGGTTTTTTGAATATTTCTTTTTTTCCCCGTGCATCATTGTAGGTTCGGTCAAAAAAATCTTTAACCATCCCCGCCATATAGCCGAAATATTCGGGTGAAGCGATGACCAGC
>CAYPQJ010000071.1:0-18485 GCA_964412835.1 uncultured Desulfobacteraceae bacterium
GTTGGAGAAAGGGGTCATCGAAGTGGCGCCGCTGGCGTTCATGAGAGGGCGCACACTGAACGATTCCTTTGTGATCTTAGATGAGGCACAGAATGCGACGCCCGAGCAGATGAAGATGTTTCTGACTCGTCTGGGCTTCAGTTCCAGGGCGGTGATTACCGGAGATATTACCCAGACGGATTTGCCCAAAGGGCAGATATCGGGCCTGATTGAGGCATCGCATACCCTTTCGGGAATTGAAGGCATTCAGTTCGTTTCCTTTTCCAGGGAAGATGTGGTCAGGCATCCGTTGGTTCAGGAAATCATTGATGCCTACGAGAAACTGGATAGACGGAAAAAGGTTTGAGGCGCAGCACCGTTATGGTAAGGCATACTTCAAATGACCGAAAACTCAAGACCCTGCATCAGAAAAAAAATGCTGGGCGGCGGGAAAAAGATGCGTCCGCCAGATCTAAATCCGGCCGTTCGGACCACACGTCCCGGTTTCGGGATGAACCCAAGAAATGGTGTATTTTCATCGGCCTCAGCCTGATCTTTTCCATACTGCTTTTCCCCAGCATCCTGACCCCAACCAAAACATATAACCTGGGGGATGTGGCCGATCGTGACATGAAGGCTTCCAGGGAATTTCTGGTGGAAAATAACGAGCTGACGGAAAAGAACAGAGTGGAAGCCGTTCGTGCCGTTTTGCCCGTTTATGATTTTGATCCCACGGCAACCGATGTGATCCCCAGGGTAAAAGAAGCCTTTGCGGTCGGTCGAAAGTATTTGGCCGATGCTTTGAAACTGGCGTGGACGTCCACATCCCCTGAAGAAGCTCAAAAAGAACACCTTGCCATAACGAATGCTTTCCGAACGCGATTTTTTGAAATCCTGGATATTCCTGAAAACAATGCCCTTTTCCATACATTGATGATGAGCGATTTTTCGCCCAAGGCGGAGTTAATCACCATCGGTTTGATCAGCGATGTTTTCAAACGGGGTGTGGTGGGCAATCAGGAGATGCTGATGTCCTATCGTGGCAAGGGGATTGTCCTTCAAAACATCAAAGACGGAAAAGAGGAGGAGGTTTCCGGTCTTGATCGCTTTTATAACCTTAAAACCGCCATCGCGCTTGTTCGAGAGCAGGGTCGGTCGCTCACCCGAACCCTATGGCCTGAAAAACTGGCGCAGGCCACGTTGGAGTTGGCCGTATCTCTCATCAAGCCCAATCTCACGTTCAACAAGCGGGAAACAGCGCTACGGAAGGAAGCGGCTGGGGAATCGGTTAAGCCCTTCTTTTTCAAGGTCAAAAAGGGCGAAATTTTTATCAGGGAAGGTGAACGAATTAAGCCGGAACAACTGGTTAAACTGAGCGCTCAGTACAAATATTTAAAACAAAAAAAGATGCTGGGAAGGGTTCCCGCCATGGCGGTTCTCATGGCGTTCCTGTTGGTTTCCATGTATCAGCTGGGCTTAAAAAAGAGCAGGTCAACAGATTCGGAAATCAGAGACCTGCTTTTAAACGCGGCGATGCTGCTGGTCATCTTTTTTGTGGTGATTGCGTTTAATTTTATGGCGATTGAAACGGCTCGGGGGTTCCATTTTTTCTCTCCAAGAGCCCTGTTGTATGCCATTCCGGTTGCAGGCGGCGCCATGCTGATTTGTATATTTCACGGCATTGTCACCGCCGCCAGCTTTTCCCTGATCGTTTCCGTCCTGGCCTGTGCGGTTGTGGATGGTCGGGTGGAGTTTTTCATCTATTTTTTCGTCAGCTCCCTTTTGGCGGCCACCTGGGTGCGTCGTTACAGGGAAAGGGGCGTTTTTATTGAGGCGGGTCTTAAGGTGGGCCTGTGTAATATGATTCTTGCCTTTGCCATGGAGGGATTGCATGGCGCCTTTTTTAATATTGAGAGCGTTATTGCCTGTTGTTCGGCGTTCATAGGGGGCGTGTTGGTCGGTGTGATTGCCACGGGGTTGATGCCGCTGATCGAAATGTCCTTCGGGTACACCACGGATATCAAGCTGATGGAACGGGCCAATCTTGATCAGCCCCTTCTAAGGGAGTTAATGGTTCAGGCGCCCGGAACCTATCACCACAGCGTTATCGTCAGCAATATGGTAGAGGCTTCGGCCAGAGCTATCGGCGCAAATCCTTTGCTGGCCAAGGTCGCCGCGTACTATCATGATATCGGCAAGATTAAGAAGCCCCTTTATTTCATTGAAAATCAAGCGGGCAGGGCTAACCGGCATGAAAAACTGGCGCCTTCCATGAGTGCCCTCATCCTTATTGCCCATGTGAAAGACGGTATGGAGCTGGCCCGTCAGGCCAAACTGGGCCGGGGGATCATTTCGATTATCGAGCAGCATCACGGGACGTCCCTGATCTCATTCTTCTATGGAAAGGCCAGGGAAAGAGCTGAGAGAAAAGGGGATAAATCCCTGCGCGTAAAAGAGGAAGATTTTCGTTACCCCGGGCCCAGGCCCCAGACAAAGGAAGCGGGTCTCGTGATGTTGGCGGATGTGATCGAGGCGGCTTCCAAAACCCTTGTGGATCCCACTTCGGCGCGAATACAGGGAATGGTGCAGAAGATTATGAACAAGGTTTTTTCAGATGGGCAACTGGATGAGTGTGAGTTGACGCTCAAAGATCTTCATGCCATCGCCAAAAGCTTTAACCAGACCTTGAGTGGTATTTTCCATCATCGGGTTGAATATCCCGAGCCTGTGGCTAAAATTTCCTCCACACGTCCTCGAGACAGTTCGGGAAGCGGCAAAAACGGTCTGAACAGGAAGACTGAAAATGGAGATACAGATCAGGATGGACTGTCCGGTCCCCGGGCTGGACGAGCAGAAAATAAGGGTGAAAGTGAAGAGAGCCTTAGAAGACTTGGGCTGTCATAATAAAGAGTTGAGCATCCTGTTCACAGACGACGAACACATGGCGGCGCTGAACCGGCAATACCGGGATAAGGAAGGTGCCACCGATGTGCTGTCTTTTTCCATGGCGGAAGACTCGGACGGAGAGACATCCCCCGCCTTTTTTGAACCGGTCATGCTGGGAGATGTGGTCATTTCCGTGGACACGGCTTTGCGGGATGCGGAAGAACTGGAAGAGTCCTTTGGAAGAACCGTTAACCGGTTGTTAATCCATGGTATTTTGCATCTTCTGGGGTATGATCATGAGAAATCTCAAGTGGATGCCATGTGTATGACAAAAGAAGAAGAGCGGTTGATGGCATATCTCGAAAAACCGTGAACTATTATAACTTGTGGAGGTTGAATGATGGCCAAACTGACGGTTAATGTGGATCATGTGGCAACGGTTCGTCAGGCCAGGGGAATTGATGTCCCCGATCCGGTCCTGGCAGCCGGTCTTGCTGAGCTTGCGGGTGCGGATGGCATTATCTGTCACCTCAGGGAGGACAGACGTCATATCAATGACAGAGATCTCAGGTTGTTGCGGGAGACTGTAAAGACAAGGCTCAATATGGAAATGGCGGCAGTCGATGAGATGGTTGAAATAGCTTCTTCCGTCAAACCGGATATGGTTACCCTGGTGCCTGAAAAAAGAGAAGAACTGACGACCGAAGGTGGGCTGGATGTGGTGGCCCGACCGGACCATTATGGTAAGGTTGTTGAGCGGCTTCACCGGGCGGGAATCAAGGTCAGTTTTTTCATAGACCCGAATCCGGAACAGGTTGAGGCTGCCCGCGGTTGTCAGGGAGATATTATTGAGATTCATACCGGTCATTACTCAGATGCGGAATCCGAAGATGAGGCGGAAAGGCGCTTTGAACGGGTTGTTCGCGCTGCCCAAGCGGCTGCGTCAATGGATTTGGGTATCAGCGCCGGCCATGGGCTCAACTATATCAACATCAAAAGGTTTGAATCGCTGCCCCTGGTGGAAGAATACAGCATCGGGCACAGCATTGTTGCCATGGCGGTTCTGGTGGGGTTTGATCAGGCGGTTCGAGAAATGATTGAACTGGTGAAATCCTTTTAAATGGGGGAGGGACACAATCATGTTGAATGCCGGCGATATTATGACAACGGAAGTGATTACCGTCAAAGAGGAAACCCCTCTCAAGGAGCTTGCGGAGATCCTGTACAAAAATCACATTAACGGCGTCCCCGTGGTGGACGATGAAGGATTGTTGATCGGCATTATCTGTGAAAGCGATCTGGTTCGAAAAGACAAGAAACTGCACATCCCCACTGTCGTGGCGCTTTTTGACGCCGTGTTTTATCTTGAAAGCTCGAAAACCCTTGAAAAGGAGATCAAACAGATCAGTGCCACCACCGTTAGCGACCTGTTTACCCGTGAGGTGGTGACCGTGGATGAAAAAACGCCCATTGACGAGATCGCCACCCTCATGACCCAGAAAAAGACTTATACCATTCCCGTCATGGATGGGAAACGTCTGGTGGGTATTGTCGGCAAGGGCGATGTGATAAGGACTTTTATTTCTTGAAAGACAAACGCGTGCGTTACCGGACCGAATCCCCTGAAGAAACCGTTGGGCTGGGGAGGAAGCTGGGCCAGCTCCTTCAAACGGGCGATTTGATTGTTCTGGCGGGAGAGCTGGGTTGCGGAAAAACGTGGTTCACCAAAGGCATTGCCCTGGGAGTTGGCGTCTCCCCCCGTGAGGTGGTGACCAGCCCCTCATTTGCGTTGATGAACGAATACGAGGGTGAATGCAGGCTTTTCCATATGGATGTTTACCGTTTGGAAACCCAAAGGGATTTCCTGGATACGGGGTTGGATGAGTGTTTTGAGGGCAGGGGTATTGTGGTGATGGAATGGGGTGACAAGTGGCCTGAAATCCTGCCGGAGTGTCGACTGAACGTGGTCTTTTCAATTCTGGGTGAGGAATCGCGGGAATTGTTGATGACCGGGGAGCACGCCAGGGTGGGTGAAATTTTAGAAGGCCTGAAACCGGGCATATAGATTGAGGAAAGGGTATGGCACGCATTGTACAAAAATATGGCGGCACTTCCGTGGGCAGCATTGAAAAGATTAAGGCGGTGGCTGAGCGCGTTATTGAAGCCTATGTACAGGGAAACCAGATGGTCGTGGTGCTTTCCGCCATGGCCGGTCAAACCGACGGGCTGATCGGCATGGCCAAAGAGATCAATCCTGATCCGGATTTGCGGGAGCTGGATGTGCTCATGTCCACGGGGGAGCAGGTTAGTGTGGCTTTGTTCGCCATGACGGTGAAATCCCTTGGGTATGACGCCCGTTCCCTGCTGGGGTTTCAGGCGGCGATTCACACGGACGATGCTTACGGAAAGGCCAGGATTCACGATATTGAGATTGATCGGATCACGCGAAACCTGGATGCGGGACGGATCGTCACGGTGGCCGGGTTTCAGGGGCTCAACGCCCGCGGTGACATCACCACCCTGGGGCGTGGCGGTTCGGACACTACGGCGGTGGCTCTTGCGGCGGCGCTTGATGCCGATGTGTGTGAGATTTTGACGGATGTGGACGGGGTTTATACAACGGATCCCAACGTGTATCGGAAAGCGAAAAAGATGGACTTTATTTCATACGACGAAATGCTGGAGATGGCCAGCATGGGGGCTAAAGTTCTTGAAATCCGTTCGGTGGAGTTTGCCAAGAAGTTTAATGTACCGATTCACGTAAGATCCACTTTTAACAAGGAAAGGGGTACCATGGTGGTTGCTGAAACTAAGGACATGGAAAAAGTCGCGGTGTCGGGAGTGGCCTACAATAAGAACGAGGCCAGGATCACCATACGAAAAGTCCCGGATCAGCCGGGGGTGGCATCCAGAATCTTTGATCCGGTCTTCAAAGCCGACATTATTGTGGACATGATCGTTCAGAATACCAGCCAGGATGGATTCACGGATCTTACCTTCACGGTGCCCAAGGCGGACTTTTACAAGACCATGAAGCTCGTCAGTGATGTGGGGAAGGATGTGGGCGCGGAAACGGTTCTGGGGGATGAGGACATCGCAAAGGTTTCCATTATCGGCGTCGGCATGCGGGTCCATGCGGGCATTGCCAAAAAGATGTTTTCGGCTCTGGCCGACAAGAACATCAACATCATGATGATCAGTACGTCGGAAATTAAGATTTCCTGTGTCATCGAGGAAAAATATACTGAACTGGCGGTACGTGTTCTTCACGACACCTTTGGCCTGGACCATGCAAAAGAGGAAATACTTTAGCGGTGCCGGGGCTTTTTTCCTGCTTTTTTTGCTGTTGCTCATGAACTTTCTGGGTGACATCAGGAAATCGACCTTTCCTCTGAAGCGGCAGTCCGCAGGGAAAGTGTTTGTTCAGGCCCCGGGTAAAATGTCGTCTTTTCACCGTCTGACCCTGGGAATTCCCATTTCCGTCAATACTGACACGGCTCTTGGGTTAACGGCTGTACCCGGAATCGGCCCTAAAACGGCCGCGGCCATCGTTCGTGCCCGTGAACGGTCAGGCGGATTTACACAGTTGAATGAGCTGTTGTCCATCCGTGGGATCAGCGCATCCCTTTATCACAAAATAAGCCCTTATCTGGCGTTATGAGAGAATTACAATGGTATGATTGTTTTAGGCATAGACACATCCTGCGATGATACATCGGCCGGTATCGTGGCCGATGGTACAACACCCATGGCCAATGTGATCCACTCTCAAGTAGCCGTTCACCACCCTCACGGCGGGGTTGTTCCTGAACTGGCTTCCAGGGAGCATGTGAGAAATATGGTGCCTGTGGTGGATGAGGCGCTGAAACAGGCGGGGGTCGGTATGGCGGACCTGGACGGCATTGCCGTCACCGTGGGACCTGGACTGGTGGGGGCGCTTCTGGTGGGACTATACCATGCCAAAGGGTTGGCCTATGTCCTGGAAAAGCCCTTGATGGCTGTGAACCACCTGGAAGCCCATATCCTTTCCATTTTTCTGGAAGCGGAACATCCGCCTTTTCCCTTTGTGGCCCTGACGGTCTCCGGTGGGCATACGAGCCTCTATTTGGTTGAGGATTTCGGTTGCTATACCCTTTTAGGCCAGACCCTGGATGATGCAGCCGGTGAGGCATTTGATAAAGTGGCCAAGATTTCCGGAATGGGGTATCCGGGAGGGGTCGCCATCGAAAAAGCATCCAGAACAGGCCGTCCGGATGCTGTGGCTTTTCCACGGGCCTATATGTCCAAGACCTCTTTAGATTTCAGTTTCAGCGGGCTCAAAACAGCCGTTTCCCTGTTTCTGAAAAAATGGCGTGAAGACCCTTTATTAACGGCTGAGATCAGTTTGAACGATATCGTTGCGTCTTTTCAGGAATCCGTCGTGGATGTGCTCGTGGACAAGGTTATGGCCGCCGCAAAACGCATGGGGGTGGCCTCGGTGGTGCTCGCAGGCGGCGTGGCATGCAATAACCATTTAAGAAAATCTCTGGTGGAAACCGCAGGTCTGGATGGTATCCGGGTATATTATCCCCGTCCCGCCTATTGTACGGACAACGGGGCCATGATCGCTCTGACGGGGTACCACCGGTTTATGCGAAATGATACCGCCCATATGGCGGTGGACGTGAGGGCCAGGTATCCGATTCAGGACCTGATGTCTGATTAATCTTGAAAGCACGCAGACTTATCCGATACTACTACCTCCGGTTTATTCGATTGCGGGGCGATCCCCATGAGCTGGCGCTCGGCATGGCGTTCGGGATCTTTACAGGTATGATGCCCATAATGCCCTTTCAAATGGCCGTTTCCGTTGCACTGGCACTCATTTTCAAGGGGAGTAAAATCACAGCGGCCTTGGGGACGTGGATCAGCAATCCCCTGAACTGGTATTTTTTATATTACTTCAGCTACAAGCTGGGTGCCTGGATCCTGGGTATGGAAGGGTATAGCGTCATATTTGCAACCATTATGGACATGGTTCGATCCGAGGTGGAATCCATGGTCATTGTGGAAAAGATCCTTCAATCCGGCGGGTTCATGGCGGCCGCCTTTCTCCTGGGGGGGTTGATCATGGGCGCGGTGGTCGCATTGCCTTCCTATTTTATTTTCCTGACCATTTTCAAACGCATACGGCGGTGGCGGGACGCCGGCTAGGGGCTGAATATTGGCATTTGTCGGAACACTTAAAGCAGGTCAGCCCTTCAGGCCCAAAAAGAGACTGGGGCAGAATTTTCTGGTGGACCCCACCATCAGCGAAAAGATCATATCCCTTTCGGGATTTTCGGCCGATGACGCGGTTTTGGAAATCGGACCCGGAAAAGGCGCTTTGACCCTGCCCCTGGCGGAAAAGGTGAAACATGTGGTGGCGGTTGAAATGGATGTCCAACTGGTGGAATGGCTCAGCGGCAGTCTTAAAAAGGCCGGCCTCAACAACGTGACCCTGCTGCACGAGGATATCCTGAAACTGGACTGGCAAACGTTGAGAAAACATTTTCAAGGCAGAATTCCCATCATCGGGAATCTGCCTTACAATATTTCATCGCCTGTTCTCGAGAAGATGTGTCAAAATCCCCGATGGATGGGGCAGGCTGTCCTCATGTTTCAAAAGGAAGTCGCCCAACGGTTGACCGCACCATCGGGAAGCAAGGCTTACGGGGCTTTGACCCTTCTGGTGCAGTACCATGCCAGAGTCCTTTCACTTCTCAAAGTGTTAAAGGGGTCTTTTTTCCCCGTGCCCAAAGTGGATTCCATGGTAGTTTCCGTTGATTTTGAAAAACCGTACCCCCAAAGAGCGGCTCATGAGGCGTTTTTCAGGAAAGTGGTCAAGGGGGCTTTTGCCCACCGAAGAAAGACGATTTTGAACTCCCTGAAAGGGGCAATGCCGGATCAGACCCGCGAATCCCTTTCAAACGCCCTGGCGGCATGTGGCATAGAATCCGGAAAACGGGCGGAAGTACTTGAAATGGGGGATTTTCTGCGGCTTTCATCGATGCTGGCCATTGACAACCCGATAACCAGATGATACAAAACAAAATTTCGCTCTAAAACCATTAGAAAATACCGTTGATGCTATGGAAATCATAAAAACCGTTAGCCATATGCAGCAGGCTTCCGATGCCATTCGCATGGGGGGGGAATCTCTTGCCCTGGTGCCCACCATGGGGTTCCTTCACGAGGGGCATCTCACGCTGATGCGAGCGGGAAAAGACCATTGCGACCGACTGGTTATGAGCCTTTTCGTCAATCCTACCCAGTTCGGTCCCAATGAAGATTTTGAGGCTTATCCCAGGGACACCGAGGGGGATCTCAAGAAAGCTGAAACGGTGGGGGCTGATATGGTGTTTATGCCCTCCCCGGCGGAGATGTACCCTCTGGGCGCTCAAACCAGTGTGGTGGTGAAAGATCTGCCGAATCATCTGTGCGGTCTGTCGCGGCCGGGACACTTTGACGGTGTGACGACCGTTGTGGCGAAACTGTTTCATATCGTAAAGCCCCATGTGGCTGTTTTTGGCCGGAAAGACTACCAGCAGTTGGCCGTTATCAGCCGAATGGTCATGGACCTTGATATGGACATTCAGATCATCGGCGTTCCCACAATACGGGAACCGGATGGATTGGCCATGAGCTCCCGGAACAGTTACCTGAGCCCGGAAGAGCGAAAATCGGCCCTTTCACTCAAAAAATCCCTGGACCTGGCACAACGGCTGTTTAACGAAGGGGAGAAGAACGCCCAGGTGGTAAAGGATTTTGTGCGGTCCTATATTCTGGAACATCCTTACACGGAGATCGATTATATGGCCCTGTGTGATCCGCTTACCCTGGACGATGTGGATACCCTTTCCGACGGCACCCTGATGGCTTTGGCGGTTCGGGTGGGAAAAACCCGGTTGATTGATAATGGCCGGTTGAAGAAATGAAAAGCAGTTATCAGTTTCCAGTTATCAGTTTCCAGTTTTTAAACCGCTAACCGGAAACGTTTGTAAAACCTAAGACCTTAAAATCTAAACTAAAGGAGTTTTTTATGAAAAGCGCAAACTTTCTGTTTACCTCGGAGTCCGTGACCGAAGGTCATCCGGATAAGGTCGCTGACCAGATATCCGATCATATACTGGATCATATGTTTCAGCAGGATCCAAAATCCCGAGTGGCCTGCGAGACCCTGGTGACCACCGGGATGGCCATGATTTCCGGGGAAATTACCACCACCGCCTATGCGGACATACCGGATATTGTCAGGCAAACCATTAAGGATATCGGCTACAAGAATTCGTCCATGGGGTTTGACTGGGAAACCTGTGCCGTACTCTCCACCATTGATAAGCAGTCTCCGGATATTGCCATGGGTGTCGATACCGGTTCCGGACTGTTTCAGGAGCAGGGGGCCGGAGACCAGGGACTCATGTTCGGATATGCGTGCAAAGACACGGTTGTTCTGATGCCCATGCCCATTTATCTGGCCCATGGACTGACCCGGCGACTCGCCCACGTGAGAAAATCCGGCCAGTTGCCATGGCTCAGGCCCGACGGGAAGAGTCAGGTGACTGTTGAATATGTAAATGGAAAGCCTACACGGATCCATACGGTGGTTATTGCCGCTCAGCACAGCCCGGACGTGGATTACGATACCCTCCGGGAGGCGATCATCGAAAAGGTGGTCATGGAAGTGATTCCGGCGGAAATGCTGGATGAATCCACCCAGTATTTTATCAACACCACGGGCCGGTTTGTGGTGGGAGGCCCTCAAGGGGACTGCGGGCTCACCGGGCGCAAAATTATCATGGATACCTATGGCGGATTCGGTTACCACGGCGGCGGCGCATTTTCCGGAAAAGATCCGTCCAAGGTGGATCGAAGTGCATCTTATATGTGCCGCTATGTGGCCAAAAATATTGTGGCGGCGGGACTGGCTGAAAAGTGTGAAATTCAGGTGGCCTATACTATCGGTCGCGCTGATCCGGTGTCCGTTATGGTGGGCGCTTACAGCACCGGTGTGCTGTCCAGCCGGGAACTTACGGAGATCGTCAAAAAGGAGTTTGATTTGAGGCCGGCGGCCATTATTGAACGTCTGGATCTGCTTCGCCCCATCTACCAGAAGACTTCCAATTACGGCCATTTCGGACGCGAGTTGCCCGAGTTTACCTGGGAAAAAACGGATATGGTTGAAACACTTAAGCGCGCGGTAAAATAGGTTGTTTAAGGCAGATTTTGCCGGATATGAAAATAATAAGAGGATATATTTAAATGGATTATGATATTAAAGACATTCAGCAGGCGGAAAAAGGTCGTTTGAGAATCGAGTGGGCCGAGAAGAGCATGAAGGTTCTCAGAACGATCAAGGAACGTTTTGACGCCGAAAAACCCTTGAAAGGGCTCAGGCTTTCCGCCTGCCTTCATGTGACCACCGAGACGGCTGCTCTGGTGAAGACCCTCAAGGCCGGAGGGGCGGATGTGGTTCTTTGTGCTTCCAACCCCCTTTCCACCCAGGACGATGTGGCCGCCTCCCTGGTGGCCGATGATGAAATTCCGGTCTTTGCCATCAAGGGCGAAGACCATGCCACCTATTACAGCCACATCCTGTCGGCCCTTCAGTATGAGCCCCATATCACCATGGATGACGGTGCGGATCTGGTGAGTTCCCTTCATTTTATTGCCCTTCAGAAATGGGACGATCTGGAAGCATCCGTCAGCGCCTGGGGGCAGGGTCTGTCCGAGGAAGATCGAAGCCGGTTTTTGAAGAACATCATCGGCGGTACCGAAGAAACCACCACCGGTGTCATACGGCTTCGAAGCATGGAAAAAGCCGGGGTCCTTCAATTCCCCGTGGTCTCGGTGAACGATGCTGATACCAAGCACCTGTTCGACAACCGTTACGGCACCGGGCAGAGTACGGTGGACGGCATTATCCGGGCCACCAACCGGCTGCTGGCGGGTAGCTCTTTTGTGGTCAGCGGTTACGGCTGGTGTGGAAGAGGGGTTGCCACCAAGGCCAAGGGTCATGGCGCCCACGTAATCATCTGCGAAGTGGACCCGCTTCGGGCCCTTGAGGCGGTAATGGATGGATTTCAAGTGATGCCCATCGCTGCTGCTGCGCCCCTGGGTGATTTTTTCTGTACCCTGACCGGCGATATCAATGTCATCCGGGTGGCGCACTTTCTGGAAATGAAGGAAGGGGCCATTGTGGCGAACTCCGGGCATTTTGACGTGGAGTTAGACCTTAAGGGTCTGGCGGGTGCGTCAACGGCCAGGCGACGGATCAGAGAGTTTGTAGAGGAGTTTTCCCTGAACAACGGCCGGAAAATCTATGTGCTGGGCGAGGGCAGGCTCATCAATCTGGCTGCGGCGGAAGGGCACCCCTCAAGTGTTATGGACATGAGTTTTGCCAACCAGGCCCTCAGCGCCGAATATATGGCCAAGGAACACGCCCATATGGAAAGTAAGGTCTATCCCGTTCCCCACGATATCGACCAGGAGATCGCACGGCTGAAGTTGAAGTCCATGGGTGTTCAGATCGACACCCTGACCGAAGAGCAGAAACATTATCTCTCCTCCTGGGAGATGGGAACGTGATTCGATTGCGGAATTAAACGTAAACCTTTGAGGAGTTCAATATGTCCGGAAACATTTTTCGTCAATTGCAGGAACAACTGGATCAGTATTCTATTGGATTTCCCGCCACTGAATCCGGGGTTGAGATTAGGATTTTGAAAAAGCTCTTCACCGAAGAAGAGGCGGAGATGTACCTTTATATGAGTATGCTGCTGGAAACCCCTGACAGCGTGGCCGGCCGCCTGAAACAGGATCCGGTCCAGGTTGCCAAACGCCTTGACGAAATGGCTGAAAAAGGGCTCTTGTTTCGGACACGAAAAGGGGGTGAATCCAAGTATGGGGCAGCCCCTTTTGTGGTGGGTATTTATGAATTTCAATTGAAAACCATGGATGCGGCGCTGGCGCGGCTCTTTGATGATTTCTTTGAGGAAGCGTTTTCCGAACAGGGGTCCCGACAGGTGGTGCCCATGCGGACCATCCCCGTGAACAAGTCCATTGGCGTGTCCTGGAAGGTGACGCCCTATGAGGATGCCAGGGGCATTGTCAAATCAATGGAGCGCCTGGCAGTTGCCGACTGTATCTGTCGGGTTCAACAGGGACTGCTGGATCAGTCCTGCGGCAAACCTCTGGAAGTGTGTTTCCTTGGCGGATCTCATGGTGCTTATTATGTGGATCGGGGCATGGGCCGTTGGGTGGACCAGGAAGAGGCATTGGAGATTCTGGACAAATGTGAGGAAGCCGGGCTGGTCCCCCAACCCTTTAATGCCATCAACCCGGGTGGCATGTGCAACTGCTGCGGCGATTGCTGTGGCATGCTGCGCGCATTGAAAAAACATCCCCGGCCTGTTGAAATGGTGGTGACCAATCATTATGCACTGGTGGATGAGGATCTGTGTGTGGGATGTGAAGTTTGCCTGGATCGCTGTCAGATGGACGCCATCACCATGGGGGAAGACGGTACGGCACAGGTAAATCTGGATCGGTGTATCGGCTGCGGTCTGTGTGTGACCACCTGCGATGCAGGAGCCATGACCCTTGAACCCAAATCGCTCGAAGATCGCCGTGAACCGCCTGCCAAGGCTCAGTTGACCCTCATGGAACTGGCGCAAAAACGGGGCAAATCGTTGATTCCCCTTTCGGTGATGAAGGGATCATGAGGACATTATTTGATGTTTAAGACCAGAATTACGGAAATGCTGGGCATCCGGTATCCCATTGTGGGTGGGACCATGATGCACCTGTCTGACGCCGAATTTACCGCCGCCATTTCCAATGCCGGCGGGCTTGGTGTGCTGGCCTCAGCCATCTATCAGGACCGGGAGTCTTTTTCCGACGCCCTGGATCAGCTCTTTGCGCTGACGGATGAGCCTTTTGCCGTGAACCTGAACTTGTTTCCCATGATGCGTCCCATCGACAATAACGATTATCTGGATGTGTTGCTGGAAAAAGGCGTTAAGATTGTGGAAACATCGGGGCATTCGGCGCCGGAAACCCTCTGCGAGCGGTTTAAGGAAGCGGGTCTCATATGGATTCACAAATGCGTGGGGGTTCGCTATGCCCTGAAAGTACAGGCCATGGGCGCCGACGCGGTGACCGTGGTAGGCTATGAAAACGGCGGGGCTACGGGCAAACTGGACGTGGGAACCCTGGTGTTGGTCCCTCGTGTGGTGGAAAGCCTGCAAGTTCCGGTCATCGGCGGGGGTGGCGTGAGCGATGGCAGGGGCCTGGCCGCTTTAATGGCTCTGGGGGTTCAAGGGGTGATTATGGGGACACGGCTTCTGGCCACCCGGGAGGCCCCCATTCACGAAAACCTCAAAGAAGCCTTGTTGAATGCCGGGGAACTGGATACCATGCTGGTGATGCGATCCATCGGTGCCACCCACCGGGTGTGGAAGAATGCGGCGGCCCTTCGTTGCGCGGAACTGGAGTCGGAGCAGGCGTCATTGCCTGAAATTCTGAACGTGGCCACCGGGGAAAAAGCAAAACGCATGTACCGTGAAGGGGATATTGACCTGGGGATTATTGCCTGTGGTCAGGGGATCGGCATGGTTCATGATATTCCCACGGTAAAGGACCTGTTCCATCGTACCATGCAGGAAGCCGCGGATGTGGTCAAGGGCTTGGCCACAGACTGATTGCCCTCATATATCTACTCTTTTCTTTCCATTTTCCGTTCTGTGCGATTAGAAAATAACCAACGGTATACAGAGGCGCAGATGACCATGAATGCTGCACCGGAAATTCTCATAAAAGCTGGATACATTCCCGGATCAATCGGTCGGATCTCTGAACTTCACGGGACGTATTACCACCGTTATTGGGGTTTCGGTCTCTATTTTGAGGCCAAGGTTGCCACTGAACTATCGGCCTTTCTTCAGCGGTTTGACGAAAAACGGGATGGCATCTGGCTTGCTGAAAAAAATGGCCGCATAGAAGGTGCCATTGTTATAGACGGTATTCACGCTGAAAATGAAGGGGCCCATCTGAGGTGGTTTATCGCGTCGGATGCGCTGCGGGGTAAAGGTGTAGGCCGGAAGCTCATGGATAATGCCATGGCCTTTTGCCGCGGAAGGGACTACAAAAGGGTATTCTTGTGGACCTTCGAGGGGCTCGGTCCCTCCATGCACTTGTATGAAGCTGCGGGTTTCAGATTAATTAAACAACAGCGTGGTGAGCAGTGGGGTACTTTGGTAAACGAGCAATGTTTTGAATTGAAAACTGAGTGAAGGGAATGTTCGGATTCTGAGATGTCATAAGCTGAATTTGCAGAATATAATTTTGAAATGGGCGGGTCAGGGAGAAAAGAGTATGTCAACAGACACCACGTTGCAGGGGACGGAAACCGTCGTTGGATCCATTGAAAACCGGAACGATCCCTCACAGCGCATTGACATCAAATATGTGCGGGGTGAAAATGCTTTTGTAACCGATGGGATTTATACTAATTTTGCGGAGAAAGAAATTTCGATTCCAGGACATCTGGTGGTCATGGATTTCCAATTGATGGGGGCCATCGTATCCGAGATCCTGGAAAAGCTTTCCAACGCCCGGGACGGGGAAACCACGTTTAAATATGCCCCCCAGCTTCAGGTACTGGATAAACGCTACAGCCTGGAGGATGAGGGAGAATACATGATGCTGAAGGAAGTGTCGTCGGAATAAAAACATTCATTTTGGACATGGGGGGGTTGTGCCGGAGAAAAGCGTGGTTTTTAGATCAGGTGATTTGAAACTGGAAGGCCTTCTGGACAGGGCGGAGGGCGATGCAGGGGCGGTGATAACCCATCCACATCCCCAATATGGGGGAACCATGCACAACAATGTTGTGGAATCGCTGGTGAAGGCTTATGTAAGAGCGGGCTACACGACCCTTCGCTTTAACTTCAGGGGAATGGGCGGAAGCGAAGGCCAATACGATGAAGGGGTTGGTGAACAGGTCGATGTCCGTGGTGCCGTGGCATACCTCAAGGACCTGGGAATGATATCCGTTGAACTTGCAGGGTACTCCTTCGGGGCCTGGGTGAACGCACAGGCGATTGGGGACTTAAATGATGTGGCCAGGATGATGATGGTGTCTCCGCCTGTGAATTTCATGGATTTTTCCTTTCTGAGCTACACGCCGAAAATTCAACTCATCATCGCCGGTTCCCGGGATGATATTGCACCACCTGACATGATTCAAAAGATGTTACCCAAGTGGAATAAGGATTCGGCTTTTCATATCATTCAAGGGGCGGATCATTTTTATTGGGGAGAGACCGGGGAAATCGAGTCCATTGTCGGAGGTTTTCTGAAGAGATCCGGATTTTGAATAACACCTAATCAGGGAGAGAGCCATGGAACATATCAGCATCCTGAAAAATCCGGTTCAGAAATATGCCTGGGGCTCCAGAACAGCGTTGCAGGCCCTTTTAGGTTGGCCCGAACCCTGGAAGGAACCGGCGGCGGAGCTCTGGATGGGGGCCCACCCCAAAGCGCCATCAGAGGTGGAAGTGGACGGGGTTTGGCGATCGCTGATTGACGTCATCGCAGCCGATCCCGTGTCTGTCTTGGGTGCCGATGCAGCCGAAGCGTTTTCAAACAGACTCCCGTTTCTGTTCAAGGTTCTTGCCGCGGATCGTCCCTTGTCCATTCAGGTGCATCCCGACATGAACCAGGCCCGGGACGGGTTTAAACGTGAGAACCAGAGCGGTATTCCGATTGATGCGCCCGACAGGAACTACAAGGATGCGAGCCATAAGCCAGAGTGCCTTTGCGCTGTGACGCATTTTGAGGCCATGAAGGGGTTTCGGGCGCCAAAAGATATTCTAAAATTGATGAATCAGGTTTTCCGCGAAACGCCGTTCAAGGAATTGGACCCGTTACGAAAAGACCGGAATTCCCAAGGATTGAAGCGCTTTTTTACATCCCTTATGACCATGGACGAGGCGCGACAAGCCCGGGTGGTTAATGAGGCGGTTGAAGGCGCCAAGCGGATTGCGGGTGAAGATCGTGCCTTTCACTGGCTCCTGGAATTGAACCGCGAATACCCCGGGGATGGGGGTGTGTTGTCGCCGCTCTATTTGAACCTGGTGGACCTTTCCCCGGGGGAGGCCATCTATGTGCCGGCAGGTGAACTTCACGCTTACCTTTCAGGGGTTGGCATGGAAATTATGGCCAGTTCAGACAATGTTCTGCGGGGTGGACTGACCCCTAAACATATTGATATCCCGGAGCTGCTCGACATTGTCAATTTCACCGCCACTCCTGTTCTGAAGCAGCGACCCCTTGCAGATGATAACTTCGAACGTATCTACGAAACCCCGGCATCGGAGTTTCAACTCTCCGAGATCGTTTTAAACGGCGATGAACGGTTCCTCAGCAGAAAAGAAAGAAGCGTGGAGATCCTGATCTGCATGGCGGGCGAGGGCCGAATTGAGGAATCCGAAAGCGGCCAGGCACTGTCCTTATCGAAAGGCGTTTCGGTCATCGTTCCTTCCGCTGTCCCCCAATATGCTGTTTCGGGCGCTATCGCCCTTTACAAAGGGGCGTTATCGCAGACTTTTCCTTGACTTCCTCCTCGGTTCAAATATTATACTGAACATATAGTTGTTTTATCATCACAACACCATGATCCATTTTCCGGGCGTGGAACCGGGTATAACGCCTGATCCAATCGGAATAGGTTTGTTTCATGCGAGAGGCATAGTGGTGATAGCGCAGGACCTGTCGCACCTGATCCATAAGGCGAAATTTGGGATTCGGTCGGAATGTTTTTGAATTTTCCATGCTATCAATACCATTATCCAATAGGTGGAAAAGTCAATGCGGAATTTTCCATCTTTAATGCTATAATATGAAAATAGGTGGAAAATTTTCCACCTATTGACACTGTTAGCAAGACATACATTTTCAATCCAACTTTCAATAAAGGGACAAATGAATTTTGTTGGTAAAAGCGAAGAAACAGCATTATACGAATTACTGAAGAAGTTTTTTTCATCCGCTCCTATAAAAAGTAGATTTAAGTTCATTGGTGAAAAAAAATATTCTGGATGTGAAAAATGGATTCAAATTGAATTATTAAAATTTCTTCATGATACAGAAAATGTAGTTAATGATGAAATTGCAAAGGAAGATTGCTATTCACAAGATCAAAGAACAAATGATCATAGAGAGTGGCAGTTTATTGACTTATCATTTCGTCTGAGCAATAAACAATATTACATAGCACTAGAGTTAAAGCACAAACATAACCTTGCATTAGCAGAAGTTGAAAATGATTTAGCCAAAGGCAAAAAT
Source organism: uncultured Desulfobacteraceae bacterium (assembly GCA_964412835.1). GTDB lineage: Bacteria > Desulfobacterota > DSM-4660 > Desulfatiglandales > Desulfatiglandaceae > NaphS2. Next base: position 18,232 of record CAYPQJ010000071.1, read on the forward strand.
ATCAAACCTAGTCAAAAGTACTATTTTAAAAAAATTTACTGCTTACTAATACATCCATTTCAAGAGGAAGAATATATAAATAAGAAAGTGGAAAGCAATGAGAATTTTAGTGGACGAATGGAATTCACATTTAAAATACCAACATCCACACTTGCGTGTACTATTTTTTCAGGACCAATTTCTAAGTAAAGAAAATTGCTATGGGGATAGGGAGGAGCCTCGCAGCTCCCCCCTCCCACACCACCGTACATACG
>CAYPQJ010000072.1:0-18421 GCA_964412835.1 uncultured Desulfobacteraceae bacterium
GGGGCGGCGGTTCCGTACGCGGTTATGGTTATCAAATGGCCGGCCCCCTTAAGGGAAATGTCCCTCTCGGCGGTCTCTCCACGCTCACCGGTTCCCTGGAACTGCGTTTTAAGGTGACCGAGTCCATCGGGATCGTTCCCTTCATGGATGCGGGAACCGCATATCTGGATACGGTGCCCGATTTCAGCCGGCAGGAGATGCTTTATGGCGCGGGACTGGGCTTGCGGTATTACACCACCATCGGACCCATTCGGCTGGATGTGGCGGTCCCTCTCAAGAAACGACCCGGGGGGGTTGACAGTGATTACCAGATTTATGTGAGTATCGGGCAGTCTTTTTAAGGGGAGAGGACGGATGACGGAAGACAGAGGACAGAGACCGGAGGACGGAGGACAGAAGGCTCGTCGCAGTGGTCCGTCGTCCGTCGTCCGTCCTCCGTCCTCCGATACCCGTCGTCCGTTTTGGCGTCGTCTGTTAAAATGGACCTTGTTAACCATCGTCGGGTTCATAGTGCTGATCATGCTCCTGTGGGCGGGCCTTCAGACGCAATGGGCCAAAAAGCAGTTGGCAGGGTTTGTGGCAGATGTCACCGCAAAAACAGGGGACTATCAGGTGGCCATTGAGGGCTTGGATGGGCTGCTCCCCTTTTCCATTACTCTGGAACGCGCCACCATTTCAGATGCGAAAGGGCCCTGGCTCAACATGGAAAATTTCGATTTTTCCATGACACCTTTGGATCTTATCACGGGGTTCGTGCATGTAAAATGGCTGCGGATGGCACATCTGTCCGTTTCCCGGCTGCCTGAATCCCGCGAAACGCCCCCGAAAAAGGAAACATCAACCGAAAAAAGCGGCACATTCTCCCTGCCCCACATTCTGGTTCAGGAAATCCAACTTCAACACATTGACCTGGGAGAGGCCCTGGCGGGAAAACCCATGCGTTTCAGTCTGAACTCCCGGGTGAAAACCGTCAAAACCAGTGTCCAAGCGGAAGCATCTTTGAAAGACCTGACCAGGAACGACGATGCCTTTGAATTGAAAGCCGTTTACGATTTGAAAACCGAGCACCTGATGGCGGATGTGGCCTACCATGAATCCACGGGAGGGCTTGTTGCGGGCCTGTTAGGACTTAAAGATCTTACGGGCATTCAATTGACGGCAAATGCTCAGGGGCCTGTTTCTCATATTAAGGGTCATCTGGATCTGAATATGGGCGGTTACGGAAACGCTGCCCTTCAATACGACGTGAGCCACCAGAAGACGATCACCCTGCAATTGAATGGACAAATTCAGGCTGAAAACCGAATTCTACCGCCCCCGGTAGCACAGATTATGGACTCTGAAACCGTGGATTTGACCTGCAATGCATCACTTTCACCGGAAAAAGTGGTCCTGCTCAAGGGACTCAGGATCAAAAACGGCAATATGGTCATTTCGCTTACAGGGGCTGCCGATTTAGAAAAAGAAAAAATGGACCTGCACGCCCTGATTGAAGGGGCCCAACTGACCCCGTTTCTGGCGGGAACCGGGGTTTCCCTCGAAGACCTGGAACCGGTGAACATCTCCGCAGTGGGACCTTTCATGGCACCGGAAGTCCACATATCCACGGCATTGGCCGGACTCAAAGCGCAAGGCGCAACATTGACCGGAACAAAGCTGAATGCCCGCGCCCTTTTCGAAAAGGGATTTACGGGCTTAAAAAACGCTTCGGTGGCCCTTGGCGCTCAAGGCATGCAGATTCAACAGGTACCGAAACTGGCCGGACCCGTCAAATTGGACATTCAGGCGCTAAGCCCCGATTTTTCAACGTGGCAGGTAAAAACCCTGAGCATGACATTGCCGGGAGTGGCTGTGAGCGTGAAAGAAGGGCTCATGAATTTCTCCAAGGAGCGTTTTTCCGGCGATCTGGCGGTTCAGGTGGATCATATTGCCTCGCTGCTGCCACCGGATGCACCACCCCTGGATGGTCGTCTTTCCATCAATGCGAAAGTGAAAGGCGCCGGTCCGGCAGACTTAACGGCCCATCTGAATATGGCGGTTTCACAACTCAGCGGACTACCTCCTGAGGCTGCCGCCTTGGCAGGATCTGAAGTAACCCTTGAAGCCCGTGCTGAAATGAAGGGTGACAGGGTTACCCTGGAAACGGTTGAGCTGAAAGGATCTCAAACCCGCTTAAGGGCCGATGGCTGGATCAACCTGAAAGAAAGCATGTTTGATGTGGCCTATGGGATGACCCTGGACCATCCGGGCAATGGCATTTCAAAGTCGGCAACCCTGCCCGTGGGAGATGTGCAAGCCAAAGGCAAGATTTCAGGAAAATTTGACGATTTTGCCGCCCATGTGGATCTGAACTCCCAAAAACTTCGATTTAAAGACTTTGAAATCAAAGGGATGGAGACACATCTGAAAGCCGAAGGGTTGCCCCGGAAACCTTCCGGAACGATCCGTATGAATGCCTCGGCCATGGATCAGCCGCTGCAAGTAAAGAGCGATTTTGCCTGGAGCGGAAAAACCCTGACCGTTGGAGATGCACGGGTTCAAGCGCCGGGGATTGATCTTTCGGCATCCCTTGATCTGACCCCCGGGACAGAAGACTTCTCCGGAAAGGTCAAAGGCCGAATCACCTCCCTTGAGATTGTTCAGGCCCTGACCGGCGTTGAAGCAAAAGGGTCAGGGTCGTTTCAAATTGAAGCCGGAAAACCGGCCACAACCCGGGACGGACCGTCCCTGACCCTGGATGCCGATTTCAAAGGCCTTAAGTACAAGGATTATGGGGCATCCACCTTGAAAGTGATCGCCCGGATGGACGATATGAAAACAATGCGGGGGCAGGCGAAATTGACTGCTACGGATATGCCTTTGGGAAGTTCGCATATTGAAACCCTGAACCTGGAAGCAACGGGCGCCCTCTCAGAAGCTGAAATCACCCTTGAAACCAAAGGGGTCACCCAGACAGACCCCCAAACAACATCCGGAGCGCCGCTGTTTCTGAGTACAAAAATAAACGTCAAACGGACGGACCTGTGGCAACTTCGACTGGATACGTTAAAAGCAGGGTATGAAAATCTGAAAATCAACCTGGAAAAACCTGCCACCCTGTCCTACGGAGATGACGGCCGGATTGAACTGGACAACCTTCAATTGAAAATGGACAAAGGGCTGCTTCAGATCATGGCCCATCTGGATCAGGAAAAGGTGGATGCAAAAGTTCTTATTACCGATCTACCCCTCTCCCTTCTGGAACCCATTGTAGGGCAGGACTTGGACGGCAGAGCAGAGGTCAGCCTTGAGCTTTCAGGGCCCCTTGGGGATCCCGGGGTGAATGTGGCCGTGCATCTGAAAGAATATAAAGTCATGGGTCGTGACGGCACCCAGCCCATTTTACTGAATGTAAAACTCCATTCCAGACGCGATGGAGAGCGCCTGTTGGCGGACCTGGAACTCTCAGGGCTGGGGAAGACCCCGTTTACGGTCAGTGGCAGTATTCCGGCACACATCTCTCTTAAGCCTTTCGCTTTTCATCTGGACAAAAGCGGCAAGCTGGAAGGAAAACTTCAGGGCAATTTCAATCTGGCGGTCCTGCAGACACTGCCGGCCATGGACAACCAAAGCCTGCGGGGCCTGGTGAACGTGGACATGGGAATAGGGGGGTCATTGGAGAAATGGGAGTTGAACGGCGGGGTAGCCTTCAGTGACGGGCGTTATGAAAATATAGAACAAGGCGTGCTTCTGGATCAGGTTCAGGGGAGTTTGAATGCCGAGGGAAGAATCCTGAAATTGACCCGATTGACCGCCACAGATGGCGGCACGGGGACGATCTCCCTCAATGGCCGGACCGATGTGGATCCCCCCTTCCGGACGAAAATCGCATTGACCCTGAAACAGGCCACCCTGCTCCGACAGGAAAATCTGACCGTGACCGCCGGTGGGAACCTGGATCTCAAAGGGAATAAGGATCGGATGGATCTGACCGGTGAAATTAATCTGGAACGTACGGAAATTGCCATTCCCAAACGTTTTCCGCCGGATGTGACGGTCATTCCCGTTACCATCATCAATGACCCCGCAACCGCGGCATCGGAAAAATCAAAATCCAAAAAGGGCGGAACGCTGATTCAACTGGATCTGGGGGTCAACATCCCCGATAAGTGCTTTGTGCGAGGCCGCGGCCTGGATGTGGAATTCAAAGGCCGACTGACGGTACAGGGGCCTGCCGACAACCCGGTGGTTCGAGGGACTTTGAACGTGGTCAGAGGGACCTTTCTCTGCCTTTCCCGAACTTTTAAAGTCATCAGCGGACAAATCGCCTTTGACGGCGCCACGCCCCCCGTGCCTTTCCTGAACATTAGTACTCAGGTGAATGCCGGAGAGATTACCGCTCAGGTGGATGTGTCCGGACCTGCCGACGCTTTCAAGCTGAAGCTGTCTTCCCAGCCGCCGTTGCCCCAGGATGAGATCATGGCGCAAATTCTTTTTGGGCAATCGGTGGCCAAACTGAACACGTTTCAGGCCCTTCAACTCGCCTATTCCGTGAATGAACTGGCCGGAGGATATGGGCCGGATGTGATGGGCAAAACGCGAAGCTTCCTGGGCCTGGATCGCCTGGATTTCAGTGGCGGGGACGAGGATGGGAAAAAGAACAGCGATGGCGACGATAACAGCACCGGGCCGAGCGTCACCATGGGAAAGTATGTCTCCGATCGGGTCTATGTAGGCATTGAACAGGACATAACGGACGCAAAACAGGATGTGATTGTGGAGGTTAATATTACCCCCAATTTCACGGTTGAGAGCAAAGCCGGCACCCGGTCAGGTGCGGGGCTGGGATTCAACTGGAACTATGATTATTGATGAATAAAGGAGGAAATCCATTGAAACTGATACGCTTTGGAAAATCGGGTGAAGAACGGCCGGGGCTTATGAAGGACGGCGCCATTGTTGATTTACGGGAACTGTTTCCGGAAATCCCGGATATTGGTCCGGCTTTTTTTAAAGACCAGTGGCCGGAAAAGCTTCGCCACGTGGATCATTCAGGCACGGAAATGAAGGTACGCCTGGGTTGCCCTGTTCATACCACCAGCAAAATTATCTGTCTCGGAAAAAACTATATGGAGCACGCCAAGGAAGGGCACATGAAAGCGCCCGAGACGCCCCTGATCTTCTGCAAAACGCCCAATACCCTGAATGGCCCCGAAGATCCGGTCCTGATGCCTCAAGAGAGCGGAAAGATCGACTGGGAGGTGGAACTGGCCCTGGTGATCGGGAAACAGTGCAAACGGGTTCCCAGGAAACTTGCTTTCAGCGTTATCGCCGGGTACACGGTAATGAATGACGTTTCCGGACGGGAAGCCCAGTTTGCAGACAAGCAGTGGTTTCGAGGAAAATCCTACGACGGTTTTGCACCCATGGGGCCCTGCATTGTCACGCCGGATGAGATGGACGACATTCAAAACCTCCGGCTTACTGCTGCCGTTGATGGTGAGATCATGCAGGACGGCAACACCCGGGACATGATTTTTGACATCCCCGCCATCATTGAAAACATCAGCTGCGACATCACCCTGGAACCAGGGGATATTATTTCTACCGGCACGCCCGCAGGCGTGGGCATTTTCATGGATCCGCCCGTAACCCTCAAACCGGGAAATGTGGTGGAATGCATGGTGGAAGGGATCGGCACCATCCGGAACCGGTTCATTTTGAACGAATAAAGGTCTTGTTGGGCTTAACGGCCTTCACGATTCTTTCTCCATGCTCTCGATGATGATTTCGGCGGAAATTCTGGCGCCTATTCCCGGGGGCAAAGCGCATCGTTCGTAGCCTTGGGCCTCTTTGAAGGCTTCAAAGTTCTCTTCGTTTGCCCTGGGGTCCATATAGCGGTCGAAAATCACCTCTTCATGAATCTTTGGACAGAGGATGGTGCCGAAGACTTTTTCAAAACGAGGAATGAACTGCCGGGAAGCGGTCATGGCACGGCCGGTGGCACTGTAATCTGTGGCATCATTGCTACCGAAGTAGAGACCAAGGGCTATCAACCCGCCGGTCACGCCGCCGCAGATCCAGCCGGTCATGCCAAAACCGGGAAAAGGCGACAGGGCCTTGATGATTTCCATATCTTTTCCCAAACCGAATTCTCCCATCACGGCCAGTGCCGACCCTTTGGCGCAGTTGTGACTACAATATTCGTATTCCTCCCCCCGCAACTGAACCCGATCCAGGATCTCCTCCTTGCAAGCTGGAATAGCCGCTTCCTCCAACCTCTTTTCGGGAATTCCACCCTCTGAAAACGCTTTCAGCCTGGTCTCAATTCCGACCCTGTCCCAATCCCGTTTCCGCAATTCCGCTACCCTTTTCTTTAACGCAAACAGATCCGTCATTTGTTCTGTTCTCTCCTTAAGACTCTTTTCCCCATGTCCATCGCGCCAACATCCCAACCAACACCTATTTTCCCAAGGGCGCGATTCAGCACAAATAGCATTCGATCTCGGTTTCTGGCAATAGAATATTTGATGCACTCGTAAAAAGTCCGATTTTGGCCATTTCCAGTGATGTAACCTATTGATATTATTAATGACGATTTCATCAATTTTGACTTTTTACGAGACCATCATATTTGGGTTGTTCCCATTTTTGATGATTGAAAAACGAGGAAAATGACGGCAAGCCATGGATTCAAAAAAAAGGAGGTATAAGCTAATGAAATTATCCTTGCCCGGCAAGCTCGGTTCCCGTATAGTTGAGGCTTAAAAACGGGTATGGATGTACCCATACCATAAAAGCCTTTACCAGTGTCAATGACATAACCAACATGTTCGCCGCAAGAACTATTGACCTGATTGCCGGCAATTTTCGCACCGCCTATCCCCACAAGAGTGAAAACCGGAAAGGACCATAAAAAATGTTCGGATTTTACAAGCAAGTGTTGAACGTGGACATGACAAAATGCTCATTCACCCCATTGCCCCTTTCCGAAGAAGTGCTTGGCCGAACCCTGGGCGGCAAGGGCCTGGGCACCCATCTTCTGTTAACCCACAACCCGCCCGGAGTCGACCCCCTCTCTCCTGACAACCACCTCATCTTTGCCACGGGCCCCCTGACGGGTACCGCCATATGGGGTTCCTGCCGGCACGGCGTGTACACCAAATCCCCCCAGACCGGCGGTTATTCGGAATCCTATTCCGGCGGTACGGCAGCCGAACCCATGGCCGCCACAGGTTTTGATGCCATCATGATATCCGGGGCATCTGATGAACCGGTATGGCTGGAAATATCGCCCACAGGCGCCATATTTCACACCGCCCAGGATTTGTGGGGACTTGAGACCTTCGAAACGGAAGACCGGCTCAAAGAGTGGATGAAAGAAAATCGGCCTGAAGCAACGCGAGCGGGCGTGGTGGTCATCGGTCCGGCAGGTGAAAACCGGGTTCGTTTCGCGGTCATCGAAAACGATTACTGGCGTTCGGCCGGCCGTACCGGTGTGGGCGCCGTAATGGGGTCCAAAAACATCAAGGGCATTGTCTTCTGGGGAGACCGAAAAAAGGAGACGGCAGACGGGGACAGGGTAAAACAGTTCGCCAAAGTAATGGCCGGAAAGGCCAAGGAGGACGCGGGCGTCAAGGCCTACAAATCCATGGGAACGCCCATGCTGGTGGATATCACCAACAACATGAAGTGTTTTCCCAGCCGTTACTGGCATGAAGGAACCGTTCCCCACAAAGACAGGATCAATGCAACCGCCCTCCACGAACGCTGTGAGGTCAAACCCAACGCCTGTCTCAAATGTTTTATAGCCTGCGGCCGGTTGGCCACGGTCAAAAATGGACGTCATAAGGGCCTGACCATCGAAGGGCCTGAATATGAAACCATTTTTGCTTTCGGCGGCCTTTGCGGTGTTGACACCATCGAAGAAATTGCTTATCTAAATGACATCTGTGATCGATTGGGGCTGGATACCATCAGTGCGGGCAATTTGGCGGGACTGGCCATGGAGGCTTCAGCCTTGGGAAAGATCGATGACGATATTCCCTACGGTGATGTGGACAAAATCGCTAGCCTGTTGGAAGATATGGCCTATGGGCGAGGCCTGGGGGGTATACTCGCCGAAGGGATCAAAACCGCCGGTGCCAAAATGGGAGTGGCAGATCTGGCCATCCATGTAAAGGGGCTCGAACCCCCCGGTTATGACCCCCGTGTCCTGAAAGGGATGGGACTGGCTTACGGCACTTCCCAGCGGGGGGCTTGCCACCTTCGTGCCACCTTTTACAAACCCGAATTGGGCGGCATTGTGGATCCTGAAAAGATTGAAGGGAAGGCCGAGGTGTTTACCCAGTGGGAAGACCGGCTGACCTTTTTTGATACCCTGATCCTGTGTCGTTTTTATCGGGATCTCTACCAATGGGAACAGCTGGAAGAGATGGTGAATGCCGTTACGGGACTCGGTCTATCCACAGAAGACATGGTGAATATTGCTCGCTGGACCACCGACCAGATTCGGCGCTTTAATAACCGAGAGGGTCTTACCATCAAGGACGATCATTTGCCACAGCGATTTTACGACGAACCCCTGCCCGAGACGGGCAAGGTCATCGCCCGGGAGCAGATGGACGTGATGCTGAAGGAGTATTATAACGTTCGGGGCTGGGACAGTGAAGGAAGGCCTTCATAATGGAGGAATGGTAATTATGGAAATTTTTAATTTAACCGGAAAAGTTGCCATGGTAACCGGCAGCACGAAGGGATTGGGGGAAAATTCCGCCATGGCGCTCGCCAAAGCCGGCGCTGATGTGGCCGTTTGCGGCAGGAACACTGAAGATCTGAAACGGGTTTCTGAGGCAATTAAAGCGCTGGGAAGAGATTCCCATGGTTTCGTCCTGGATGTCACATCCAAAAAAAGTGTCCATGACGGCGTGGATAAGATTCTGGAGCGCTTTGGAAAAATTGATATTTTGATGAACAACGCTGGCCTGAACCATCGGGAGCCCGTTCTTGATTACCCGGAAGAGGCCTGGGATCTGGTGATCAACACAAACCTCAAGGGATACTTCCTGGTGGCCCAGGCCGTAGCGCCGCACATGTTGGATGCCGGCTACGGGAAAATCATCAATATGGGTTCCATCCTGGGGAAAATCGCGCTTCCCAACCAGCTGGCCTATGCTTCCGCCAAAGGCGGCGTTGAACAGATGACCAAGGTGATGGCGCTGGAATGGGCCAAGCAGGGCGTCCGGGTTAATGCCATCGGCCCCACTTACTTTGAAACGGAAATGGTGAAACCCATTCGCAACGACCCGGAGCGATTTAATTTCATCAACACCAGAACACCCATGGGCCGCTGGGGTTATTTGCCCGAGATGGAAGGGATCGTTATCTTTCTGGCGGCGCCCGCCTCGGACTTCATTACCGGGCAGACCATCTATATTGACGGCGGCTGGACCATCTGTTGATGATTCGAGAGAGGACAATGGAATCCATTTACGAAAAAAGACCGTGGCTGAAAAATTACCCGGATCACGTCCCCCATAATTTTGACCTCACATCCGAGACGGCTCTCGGGGACTTCAAGAAGAGCGCCGCTCTCAATCCTGACGCCCCGGCCATCTGTTATTTCGATCATGAAATATCCTTTAAACGGGTTAACCGGTTTTCGGATCAACTGGCCGCAGCTTTTGAGGACTTGGGTCTCCAAAAGGGAGACCGGATCATCCTGGATCTCCAGAATGTCCCCCAGTTCCCCATTGCAGCCTATGCGGCATGGAAGCTGGGAGTCGTCGTGGTCCCCGTAAACCCCATGTATAAGGAGAAGGAGCTGAAATATTTCTGTGAGGATTCCGGGGCCAGGCTCTTTTTGACCCTCGATGAAATTGCATCCAATCTGGACCTTTCCTTCCTTGAAAATACGCCCGTAGAAAAACTCATCACCACATCCCCTTTGGGTTTTATTCCACCCGACGCCGATCCTCCGCTCCTTTTGAAAAACACCCGGAAGATTGCCGTGCCGGGGACACTGGATATGCTTGAAATAATCGAGGCCTTTCAAGGCAAATCACCACATGACCCGGGGATTACACCGGAAGACGTGGCGTATCTGACGTATACCTCGGGGACCACCGGTCCTCCCAAAGGCGCCATGAACACCCACGGCAATATCGCCTTCAATGCCCGCGTGTACCGGGCCATGCAGCGCATCGGTTCTCATGATGTGGTGCTTGGCGTGGCCCCTCTGTTTCATGTGACGGGAGAGGTGGCACATCTGGCCATCTCTGCGCTTTCGGGGATACCGCTGGTGCTCTATTACCGCTTTGACCCAAGTGAAACCCTTCGCCTTATTGAACAATGGAAGGTAACGATGACGGTGGCTTCCATTACCGTATACATTGCTTTATTAAACCATCCGGACATCAAAAAGAGGGATCTTTCCAGTTTTACCAAAGCCTATAGCGGCGGCGCGCCGGTCTCAGAAGCAACTGTGACACAATTTGAGGAGACGACGGGGTTGTATCTCTACAATGTCTACGGCATGACCGAGACCAACTCCCCCTCCCATATTGTGCCCTGGGGAACAAGGGCCCCGGTGGACCCGGAAAGCGGTGCTCTTTCGGTGGGGGTTCCGGTTCCTGGCTGCGTCATGAAAATCATGGATCTGGAAGAAGGAACTCGTGAGCTTCTCCCTGGAGAAGCTGGAGAAATCGTTGATTCCGGTCCCATCGTGACACCTGGGTACTGGCGGAAGCCGGAAGAGACAACGCACGCCATCCGTAATGGCTGGCTTTATACCGGCGATGTGGGGAAAATGGATGAGGACGGCTGGTTCTACCTGGTGGATCGCAAAAAGGATATGATTGTGGCTTCCGGCTACAAGGTCTGGCCCCGGGATGTGGAAGACGTGATTTACCAACATCCTGCGGTAAAAGAAACCGCGGTTGTAGGTGAGCCCGATCCTTACCGGGGCGAGACGGTAAAGGCCTTTGTTGCGTTGAAAGAAGGGATGGGGGCCTCCGTGACACCCGAGGAAATCATTTCATTTTGCAAGGCCCGCATGGCCGCCTATAAATACCCCAGGAAAGTGGAATTTGTTGCTGAAATTCCCAAGACCCTGACCGGCAAGTTTCTTCGCCGGGAACTCAGAGAAAAAAGCACATCATCAAGCCAATAAAGGAGCAGTCATGAAACTCAAAAATGGGGCGGAATATATTGAAAGCCTTCGGCAGTTACACCCGAGGATCTATTACAAGGGAAAGAAAATCGAAGATGTGACCCGTCACCCGGCAACAGCCCCGCACGTGCGTGCTGCGGCCATGACCTATGCCCTGGCCGGTAAAGAGGAATATAAAGACCTGGCCACAACGATATCGCATTTGACCGGAAGGACCATCAGCCGTTTTACCCACGTACACCAGAACATCGAAGACCTGATCAAGAAAGTCAAACTCCTGCGGGTGCTGGGGCAGAAAACGGCCACCTGTTTTCAACGCTGCGTGGGGCATGACGGCATCAACGCCACCTATTCCGTGGTCTATGAAATCGATAAAAAACTGGGCACCGATTATTTTGAACGGTTTAAAAAGTGGTTGATCCATATTCAGGATGAAAATCTCATGGTGGTGGGGGCCATGACCGATCCCAAAGGCGATCGGAGTAAATCCCCCGCAGACCAGCCGGATCCGGACCAATATGTTCGCGTGGTTGAGAGGCGGGATGACGGGATCGTCATCCGGGGCGCAAAAATCCATATGACAGGGGCCGTGAACTCCCATGAAATTCTGGTCATGCCAACGACATCCATGGACGAACGGTCCAAAGACTATGCGGTGGTCTGCGCCGTACCCATTGATGCGCCTGGAATCACCATGATCTTCGGCCGTCAGGCCAACGATTACCGCCGTGATTTTGAGGAGCGCATTGACGTGGGAAAACCCTCTTTCGGGGCCGTGGGCGGCGAAGCGGTGATCGCCTTTGAAGATGTATTTGTACCCACGGAAAGGGTGTTCATGGATGGTGAAACCGAATTTACCGGGGGCCTGGTTTACCGGTTTGCGGCGCACCACCGCGCCAATTACGGCGCCTGCAAGACCGGCCTCATGGATGTACTCACAGGCGCTGTCAGCTACCTGGCCCAGATTCAGGGTACCGCCAAGGCCTCACATGTGAAGGACAAGGTCACCGAGATGATTCATTTGTGCGAAACCCTCTACAGCTCTTCCATTGCCTGCTCCGCCGAGGGGGAACCAACACCTTCGGGGGCCTTCATGGTGGATACCATGCTGGCCAATGTGTGCAAACAGAATGTCACCCGATTTCATTTTGAGATCGCGCGGCTGGCCATAGACCTGGCGGGTGGGTTTCTTGCCACGCTTCCCAGCCAATACGACCTGGAAAGCGAGGAGGTGGGTCACCTGGTAAAGAAGTATTTCTCCGGCGTAGAGGGAATTCCCACCGAGCACCGCATCAAGATCGCCCGACTGATCGAGGCCATGACCGGCGGCACCGCCCTGGTGGAATCCATGCACGGCGCGGGCTCGCCCCAGGCCCAGCGGGTAATGATTTTCAGGGAAGGTGAATTGGGTAAGAAGATCAAGCTTGCCAAGACATTGTTGGGGATTCCTGTCGCAAAATCCAAGGAATGATCGTTAAACCGCAACATGAACCCCGAAAGACTTTCGGCTGTATTGTTCCCCAATCTTCGTTATGTTATCTGGGAAAGGAGTGATGGATATCATGAAAAAGATCGGAAGAAATGATCCCTGTCCCTGTGGTTCGGGGAAGAAGTACAAGCACTGTTGCCTGGGCATAACAGATGATCATAAGGGAATGAATCAGGCACGGAATCACAAGGACGAGGTCGAAGAATTGTTGAGCAACCGGGAATTTGATTCCCTTGAAGAACTGCAGATCTTCGTCGACAGTTTTACGGAGAAAAAAAACAAGGTTTCCCAGATCGATTTCCTTGGGTTTTCCTCCGAACAGATCCATCGGATGTTGCATCACCCGATGGAATCCCTCGAAGATATGGTCCGGTTCAACCGAGACCTGAATCCGGAAGTTTTTCATCAGATTCCGGTTGTGAAAAACGCCCAATACTTTTTGACCCGCCTGAAAGAACTTGAACCCTTGCGGACCACGGCCAAAGGAAATCTGCCGCTTGCTTTCACACGGGAACTTCACGATACATTTGTCGATTCGTCGAACCGGTATCGTTACCGTATCAGATCCGAGGAGGAGTCCCTAGCCGTAAACACTTTGCGACACGTGCTCAAGATGTGCGGCTGGCTGAAAAAGATAAAAAAACAATACAGCCTGACAAAAAAAGGCACGAGACTGATTGAACGGGGTTTTTCAGGGGAACATTTTTTTACGCTTCTGAATGTGTTTACACGGCGTTTCAATTGGGCCTTTCAGGACGGCCATCCCGAGTACTGGATTATTCAGGGGAGTTTCGTGTTCTCCTTATTTCTGCTGCATCGGAAGGCACAAGAATACATTTCGGACGAAGCGCTCGGTGATTTTTTCATCCGAACTTTTCCTGCTGCTCTGGCAGAGGACAAAGAGGTTTTTTGGCGGGAGCCGGCAGATGCCGTCAAGCGATGTTTTTCACTCCGTTTCTTGGAGCGTTTTTGTGAATATTTTGGTTTTGCGGATATCCAGAGGAAAAAAAAGGAGCCTTACGGATTTCACCTTTTCATCAAAAAAAGCGCATTTTATGATCAATATATCCAGTGGTCGAATGATTGAGGTTTTTGCCCAAGACTTTCCGGAGACGGGAAATAGGGATCAACCGTTCCTTTTCCCGCTATCATTCCATAGACATAAAGCGGCATAGGAGCGGTAGGGCCGCCACTGTTCCGCCATCTCCTTTATCTCCTTTTTCGAGGGTGCCCTGCCCTTCTTTGTCAATGCTTTAATCACCCCCAGATCAGTGGCGGGAAAGCTGTCGACCATCCCCATTCCTCTCATGGCCACATAATGCACCGTCCACTCTCCGATTCCTTTTAAGGCCAAAAAATTCTCGCGAAATATTTCAAAAAACTGATCGGTCGTGAGTTTTACACGCTGATCCAGAATCGCCCGTGAAACGGTTTTAGGCGTTGCCTGTTTGGTTCGGGGAATCCCGAGGCCATTAAGATCAAGATCCAGTAATTCCATTGGACCCGGAAAAAAGCAATCCAGCCCGGAAGGAAAACCGCCATTACTTTTCAGATCCGCTTTCACAGCAACCCGTGAAGCCAGGGTCGTTGCCGCCTGGACGGATATCTGCCGGCCAAGGATAGCCCTGATAACAAACTCGAAGGGATCAAAGGCGGCGGGGAGTCGGGGCACATGACCATCCACCATCCCTTTTGACAGGTGCTCATCTTTGGCGCATCTCTCGTTTATCAACGAAAAGTCGGTGTCGAGATCAAACATCCTGCGAACCCTGTTAACAATATCCATGCGGCATCTGATGCTATCACAGATAATCTTCAATTCCAGGGCCGATTGATCCGGGCGGTCCGTAACGGTAAAAAAACCCGTGGCATTCTCTGTTCGAAAGGTTCTGCCGTAGCCAGCCTCCGTAATCACCTCCACACCTGCCATGGCCCTTCGTCTTAGAAAAGACAACACCTGGCTAAAATGGAAAGGTTCTGTATATTCCAACCGAACAAAATGTTTGTCTTTGCTGATTTCGAAAATATGGAATGATTCATTCATCAATAGGAGGATGAAACTTGTCAGGATGTTATTGAGGACCCTTGCCGGAAAAACTGGAACGGATCTTTAGTACCTGGTTTTCTTTTTAAAAAAACACGAAGTTGATTGACTGAAAACCCAAAACTTAAAACTGCGGCTTGCCGCCTTAGGATCGACCGGTTTGTTTAAAGCCACAGGACGTTTGCCAGAGATTGCACTTTTTTGAATTCCGGATCCGCCGTTACAATGGTCGCATTCAACTCCTGCGCCAGTGAAACGGCAAATGCATCCGCGTAGGAGATGGCATGGTGAGCCTTGATATGAGCAGCATCCAGAACTCGGTCCATACCCGCTTCTGCAAGTTGAATCGGCAACCGTAATATGTCCCCCAAAGTGCTTTCGGCTGTATCGCTCCCCAACCTTCGTTCTGTGATGTAGATAATCTCCCCGAGATTCAACACGCTCAGGAATGCCGACACCTTTCCTGACGATGCCTTCTTCAGTATATCTTTAACCGTTATTCCCCGGTTTCAGCCTGGAAATAGGCCAGAACAGCAAAGCTATCCAGTACGTACCCTGGCTTCTTCACGCCGCATCTCCTTGATCCGCTCTTCCAACAGGGCGTCCGTCAATGACCTTTTGCCGGCCAGTTTGCCGTAAAACGCATCAACCGGGTCTTTGCTTTCCGGAATCAGAACAATCCTTTCGCCTGTTTCCCGGAATTCAATAGAGCTCCCGGGTTCTATTCCAAAGCGTTTTCTCAATACCGCAGGGATCACGACCCAGCCTTTGGCGGAGACCTTGCTTTTTAACATATTGGGCGAGCCCATTGTTTGCCTCCCGATATTTAAAAATCGTTATACATTTCACAATGAAAAGTATAACATCCAACAATGTCCTTGTCAAATTGATACGCTTAGGGTTCAGGTCAATCGGCAACGACCGCCCTTTCAAAATGGATCAGCCGCTCCTTCATTGCCAATCCGTGGGCGAAGCCGACCAGTTTTCCGTTTGTGCCGATTACCCTGTGACAGGGCACTATGAGGGGAATGGGATTTCTGCTGTTGGCCATACCCACAGCCCTTGCAGCATTTTCATTCCCCATGGCCCCTGCGATCTCCTTGTAGGTACGAAGTTCGCCATGGGGAATTCCGGTTAATTCCTTCCACACTTTCTTCTGAAATTCCGTTCCCCCGGGATTGATGGTCACATTGAATTTTTTCCGTTTTCCGCTGCAGTAATCGGTGATCTGATCCATGGTACCCGAAAAAAAAGCATCGTTACTAACCCACTCATCGGCTATTTCAAATAACCTCTTACCCTCCCCGGTGTTTAAATGAAGATGGGTCAAACCTTCTTTGTTGCCCACCAGAATCATTTCACAAAACGACGTATGGAATCTTGTATAATACATTAGGCATATCACCCGGTTCCTTTATCATTCCAAAGACAGACTGCTGCATAGGCCCGATAGGACCGCCACCTTTCAACCATCTCCGTTATCTCTTTTAAGTTCAGCAGAAGTGATAGAACCGTGAAAATAGGAAATTGCGAAAAGATGCCTACCCATGCTTTTCATCAAACGGTCTATCATCTTACTCGTTCTATGGGCGCCGGGGAAATCGTATGCTTTTTCAACATCAGATAAGTTGTCTCACAGCTTTTTGATAGTGATACCGAACCTGATTAATGTTTTGCCGGACACAATATGTGGGGGTTGGTCCGTTTTCAGAGCATCCCATCCCGGGAAAGGATTTCTGACATCAAATCAGCATCGCACATGCGTCAAAACTATGCAACGCTGGCAGATCAATCATTGAATTCAAGCCTGAGATACGTTGGAGATATCTGTATTTTAACGTTAAGTTAATCTGCGAGCTTCAGCGAGCCCAGTGTGACGCTTGGTTATGAAAATATTATTTTTTAGATAAACGATAACAAATTGAACTGAATTGAGCTACATGGGTACCTTCATTATCTGTTACACATACTTGGTAATGACCAATTTTATTTGAAGATGATACAACTTTTGCTTCAGCAATTAATTTACCACCCGCAGGCTTATTGAGGTATTTTATGTCAGACTGCATTCCGATTGAAGTTTTCACAGTATTACATGCAGCTGCGAAAGCAATATCGGCGAGGGCAAAAATCACAGCTCCATGCAATGAACCTAACCCATTCTTGTGATTGTCATTTACTTCTAATTCACACCGTGCAAATTCATTATCAACTTCAACAAGTTTAATGCCTAGGCTTTTAGCGTATTTATCATTTGCTATATATGTTTCATTGAAATCTTTCATCTAGTACCTTTTGGAGATATAATATGTTCTATTCACGCCATGGTTTAAAATGCAGAACAAGTTATTATGAAGATCCGCATATCATCACCTTCGTAATATTATGCAGCCCAAACTCCAATTTGTCGCAAAAAACCCCTATCAATCGATGCAGATACATTGAGAATATCTGAAATCCCTTTAAATGTCAAAAACAAGAGGAATGGTTTACAATACGGGAAATTTGGCTGAGAGTACTGAATCTGATTGATGTTTTGTCAAGCACAATATATTGGGTCGTCAATCGCCGCTTATCCGGGCGCGGCAGAAAAGTACGTGCATCATTCTTGCGTACCACATTCGACCAGATTTCGCAAAGCTGCCAGATCAATTGTTTCGTTCAAATGTTAAACTTTACCCTTTTTGGCTTTTTTCTCCTTGCGCTTTTCTTTCAACGTCTTTTCTGATTTTTTCTTAACCTTTTTTTGAGTATCTCTTCCTTTCGCCATGATTTACTCCTTTGTTTCGGTTAGAGTTAATTTGGTTAGTTAAATGTATTGATTGCATGTATGTTATGCGGCCCAAACTGCAGTTATTGCCAAAAAGCCACCTATCAGTCAATACAGATACGCTGAGAATATCTGAAATCGCCGTACATGTCAAAAACAAGAGGTATGGCTTTCAATATCGAGAAATGTGATCGGGGACACCGAACCTGATTGATGTTCTGCCTGGCACAACATATAGGGGCGGTTAGTTTTCGGATCATCCCATTTCGGGAGAAGGTTCCTTGTATAATACATTAGGCATATCAACCGGTTCCTTGATCATTCCAAAGGCATAACGCTGCATAGGCCCGATAGGGCCGCCACTTTTCAGCCATATCCGTTATCTCTTTTTTTGAGGGCGCCTTACCGTCGGTTGTCAACGCTTTAATCACCCCCAGATCACCGGCGGGAAAGCTGTCGACCATCCTCAGTCCCCGCATGGCAACATAATGAACCGTCCACTCTCCGATTCCTTTCAAGGCCAAAAAATTCTCACGAAATGTTTCAAAAGGCTGATGGGTCATGAGCTTTACACGCTGGTCCAAAATGGCCTGTGTAACGGTTTTAAGGGTCGTCTGTTTGGTTCGGGGAACCCCGAGGCCATCGAGATCAAGGTGCAGCAATTCCATTGGATTCGGAAAAAAATAATCCAGCCCGGAAAGATAACCGCCATCGCTTTTCAGATCCGCTTTTATGGCAATCCGAGATGCCAAGGTCGTTGCCGCCTGGACGGATATCTGCTGGCCAAGGATGGCCCTTATAACAAACTCGAAAGGATCAAAGGCGGCGGGGAGTCGAGGCACGTGACCATTTACCATTCCTTTTAACAGGTGCTCATCTTTGGCGCATCGCTCGTTTATCAACAAAAAATCGGTATCAAGGTCAAACATCTTGCGAACCCGGTTAATGATATCCGTATGGCACCCGATG
>CAYPQJ010000073.1:0-17774 GCA_964412835.1 uncultured Desulfobacteraceae bacterium
CCGCGCCTACTGTTACCATAAGTAACAGCCCGAAGAACCAAATGGGGGCAAAATGGCGTTTTAATACAAAAGAGCATATTGTTTCAATAACTTAGATCAATGTAACTAAAAGTAACAACTCTCCATGAAAATGGGGAGATAAGAACCAACCATGCGGCGCTGCTCATCTCAGGAAATCGGGCAGTTCAATTTCCCCCTCTGCAATAGATGGGGGATAAACAATCCTTCGATGCCCGGTTTTTGTCCACTGGACAATACACGCAAGCGCTTCCGCATCCGGGTTGTTCCCAAAGATAGCCTGGTGTCCTCTATGGAATTGAATTCTCCCCATAGCCCCAACCCTGTTCGTGTTTTCAAGGGCTGCGACCACCTTATCCGGGTCCAGACTACCGGCCCTTTCAATGGCTCCAGCTAAAATGTAAACGGACTCATAGGCAGCTGCCGGGCCATGCCCTGCCTCGATATTTTTTTTAAATTTTTTCCGGTAGGCCTGGTAAAAGTCCATAGCAGGCTTGTATTTCGATGACGGCACATTGCCCAACTCGAAGACGACATTAAGAGCGCCGGCAATTTTGCCTTGGAAAATCTTCCAGGCGCCGGGTCCCACCATGGGAGAAATAAAGCCGCAAAGGATAGCAGGGACTTTCATGCGGTTCCATTGCCTGACCAAGATACCGCTTTGGGGCATATCAAATATGGGCAGGATCACCTGTGCTCCTTTTGTCATGGCCTTACGCAACCCTGCCGAGAAGTCTGAGGCGCCTGTGGGGTATGTCTCCAGATCGATCACATCCCAACCCGCTCTTTCAAAAAATAATTTTATTAAAAGAGATGCAGTTGCTCGGGCCCAGGCCACATCCTGGTTCATGATATAGACCCTGTTGAATCCGAATTTCACGTTCAGGAACTTCATGGCTTTGATAAGGTACTCAACAAAGTATTTGGAATTAAGGGCCACCCTAAAGATATATTTGTACTTAGGGTCATTCATAATCTTGGCTTCCGAGGCGGCAGACATGGCAATAGTCCCCAAAACGGGCACTTTATGCCTGGCGATCATGTCCATACCGGCCAAAAGGACTTCAGAACGGAATGGGCCCACCAATATGGCATTTATCTTTTCCCTGTAGATGAACTTTTCCAGATCACAAACGGCCTTGGATACGGGAACTTCCGGAGACGCATCACGCAGGTCAATAGATTTGACCCTTATGGGCACCATCTTATCACCTATGATCACCCCGCCCTTGCCATTGATTTCTTCTACAGCAAGCGCTACAGCCTTTAAACTCTCTTCGCCTTCCAGCAGGGTTAGCGACGTGGCAACGCCTACCAAAATTTGCTCATCGGCACGGGTCACGCCTTGCAAAATGAAAAGAAAAAGGAGAGTAAATATGCTTATATGAAGTCCAATATGGATCTTTGTTCTGTTCATGAAAGCCAAAGGATCAGAAGCATAAAACCGGTGTTTCCCGTAGATATGGAACATTTCCGCCAAAACCCTACCATTTGGGATTAAACAAAAAACATGAAGGACCTTATCCCAAATATCATGGAATTACAAGACCCATATCTGAAAACCAACCCGGTATAATCAAGGGCCTTTGCCGGGACTTTCACACAACAGAGGAATTCTTGCAAGTGGATATATTAAGTGATAGAGTTTGGTCAGATCCGGTTTTAAGCCCTTAACTTCCGCAGGTTCTCCGTTTCGACAATCAGTGGGGCTGTAAACAAAAGGTTTCAAGAACATGAAGATCAAATTTTCCATTTCCTCAAAACTCCTTTTGCTTATTCTTCCCCTGGTTTGTTTCCTCATCTCAGCGGTTGGTTACTTTTCCATTCAGGAGTCCGCAGAGCGCGTTAACCGTCTTGTTCGACAGGAACTGATGGTAGAGGTCAAAGCCACTGCCAATAAAATCAACCATATATTCTATTATTGCCGCATGGATCTGGAGACCCTATCCCGTCTACCCGTTCTGGAAGACTACCACATTGCCAGGTCCTTCAGATTGGAATCGGAAGCCGAATTCAATTACGAAAATATCGTGAAACTTTTTAAGGATTTTATTGTGAGGACCCCCAACTATTTTCAGATCCGTTACTTGGACAAAAATGGCCGGGAACTGATCAAGGTGAGAAAGAAAGGCCCGGTTGAAGAGATGAAGGACCAAAGCGAGCAAAAGTTCTTCAAAACAGCCAGAAATAAGGAATTCAAGGGTATCTACGTCTCGGACATCCTTGGATCATCTTCCAAAAAAGGAAAAGTTATCCATTGGGTTAAGCCCATTTACAGTGGCTGGAAAGAATTCGCGGGCGCTGTGGTGATCGACCTCGACTATGGAAAAATAATCGACATCGTCGGGAATATCCAGGTGGGGGACAGAGGGTACGCATTTCTTATCGATCGGTTGGGAAGAAACGTAGCACACCCCCTCTTCCCACCCTACAGATATGATGTGGAAACCTACCCCGATCAGAGCTTGAAAGAACTGGTCCGGGACATGCTGTCCGGGGACAGCGGATGGAAAAACTATTCTTTTGAAGGCGTTAACAAGGTAGCGGCCTTCGCATTTATCCCCATAATGGGTTGGTCTCTTGCAGCGACCATTCCCAGCGTTGAATTGAAAAAAGAAGCAAGGGCTATCCGAAGAAAAATCCTCCAGGTGGTGGTTATTACGCTGCTCTTGACCATGGCGGGGGTAACCCTTCTCTCCTATTATCTGATGAGACCGATACGCAATCTGGTTACGGCCACCAACCATATTTCCAAGGGAGACCTGACTCACGAGATTCCGGTCCGGACCAGGGACGAACTGGGCGACCTTACCCGTTCCTTCAACCGGATGACAAAAAACCTCTCACGCATCCAGAACGAGTTGATTCGTTCAGAAAAACTCATTTCTTTGGGCAGACTTTCCGCCGGTGTGGCCCATGAGATCAGAAACCCCTTAAACGCCATGAAGGGCGCCGTCGTCTTTTTGAGGAGAAAACGCTCCCGAGATACCTTGATCCGGGAATACACCCAACTAATCTCGGAGGAGATTGATCGTTTGAGCAGTTTTGTTACCGATTTTCTTTACTTTTCAAAACAGTCCTTGCCCAGGCCGGAACCCACTGATATAAACAAACTGATCTTTTCAACCCAGAATCTCTTTCAAAAAGAGGCACAGGAAAGGGACATCCATTTTGAGAATCATATGGATGCATGGGTCCCACTGATCAATGCTGATGCCAACCAGCTTGGACAGGTTCTGGTCAACCTTTTAATCAATGCCATGGATGCCATGCCCCACGGTGGAACCCTGTTTTTTTCATCCAAACTTAAGAGAAACAACGGCACCGAGGATTCCAAAGACCTTATCCGCATCACCATTGAGGATAGCGGGATCGGCATAGCCCCTGAAAATATAAAAAACATTTTTGACCCCTTTTTCAGCACAAAGGAGAGCGGGACGGGCCTGGGGCTTCCCTTGAGTTTGGGCATTGTGGAGAATCACGGAGGCAAAATAGAGATTTCAAGTCAGCCGGACGTCGGTACTACGGTATGGGTTGAATTGCCGGTCGATACCGGCCTAAAAGGTGAGGAGTCGGACATTGAGGAAAAAGAAGATACTGTTGGTTGATGACCGCATCAATACATTAAAGGTGCTAATGGCCATCCTTGCGGATGGGGGATATGAAATATTGCGAACGACCAGTGGGGCGGGGGCTTTAGAGATCGTCAGGGAACAAAAGGACATAGATCTGGTGCTCTCAGACCTCAAGATGCCGGGGATGGACGGGCTGGAGCTTTACAGGAATATGAGTTCGGTTGGTGAAACGCCCCCGTTTATCATAATGACAGCCCATGGAACCGTTAAATCAGCCGTTCAGGCCTTGAAGGAGGGAATAACCAATTATCTCATCAAACCACTGGATTATGAAGAGCTGGAAATCGTGCTTGAAAGGGCCATCCGGGAGCGAGAGATGTCCCATAAGCTCATCAGCCTCCAAGAGCAGGCCTTCGGTGACCACTCCTTCCACAATATGATCGGCGCCTGTCCACGGATGAGGAAGATCTTTGACATGATTCAGACCGTGGGCGCCACCGATGTTTCCGTTTTGATTCTAGGAGAGACCGGGACCGGCAAAGAACTCCTGGCACGCGCACTGCATCTGGAAAGCGTCCGCCGGGATACCGATATCATATGCATAAACTCCGCGGCTCTCACGGAAACCCTGTTGGAGGCCGAGCTGTTTGGACACCTCAAGGGTGCGTTTACGGGGGCTGTTGCGGAAAAAAAGGGCCGGCTGGAAATGGCCCACAAGGGTACCCTGTTTTTGGATGAGATAGGCCATATGAGTATCGGTCTGCAGGCCAAACTGCTCCGTTTTCTTGAAGAGATGACCTTTGAACCCGTTGGGAGCGCAACGTCGCGAAAGGTAGATGTCAGGATCCTCGCCGCCACCAATCTCGACCTGCATGAGGAAATCAAACATGGGCGTTTTTTGCGGGACCTCTTGTATAGAATCGACGTTATATCTATCCACGTGCCGCCTTTAAGAGAACGTTTAGACGATGTCCCACTCTTGGTTGATCACTTCGTAAAGCGCTATGCCTTACAATATAAAAAGATGGTCGAAGGTGTACACCCGAATCTCATGGAAACCCTCATGAATTACGCATGGCCGGGCAATATCCGTGAATTAAAAAATTGTCTGGCGAGGGCTGTTATCCTCGCCAAAGGGCCTTTACTGGGGATGGTGGACATCCCGGAAAAAATCATGTCTGAATCGGGACGGTTATCGGCCAAGAAACCCAAAAAGCTTATCTATGACATTCCTGAGCAAGGTGTGAGCATCAGGGATATGGAACGGGAACTCATATTGAAAACGCTCGAACAATGCCGTGGCAACAAAAGTCTGGCCGCTCAAAGGCTTGGAATTTCCCGCAAGGCCCTGTACGAAAAGATAGCGCGGTTCGAAATCAACGCTCAACAATAAATCCACACCCAAATACGACAAATTCGACGGAACACACGGAAAAATGTTTTTCAACGTTTCGAGGCGCTGGATTTTATAAAGGCCTTCTGTTGCCAGAACACACGACTGCTTGCCAGCAGGGCAGCCCCAACGCCAAGATCCAGAATGACCACGCCCACCAGATCAGGAGCTAAAAGCAACAAAGCTCGGTTCTATCTGGCTAATACCCAATTCTGAAGTTGAAAGAATATCCAGCCCCCAAAAAAAATAAACTCTATGAAGTCGTATGTACTCAGGAAAATGCGATCAATCTTCCCGACAAAAAAAGCCCCTCACCCAAAATTCGGGAGGGGCTTTTTGTTAGTTGTCAGAAATGAATTGGAAAAAGTCAAGATCGGAACACAGCCCGTTTTAGGCTTCACTCAGCCGACCGATCTGTTTCATGAAACGTTCCAGGTCTGCGAGATCATCTCCGGCAATAATGTCGTACATGCGACCGTAATCGATCTCCCAGTACCGGTGTACCAGCAGATTTCGAAAACGAGCCATGGCAGCGAGTCTCGAAGCCACCTCCTGATCAATCAAATGATGCTCACCCAAGAGTCGAAAACAGCCGGCATATTCCTCTGGGACCTGTTTGAGCTTTTTGGCCGCCACGTGCAGACAGGTGTCTATTGCAGCCTCTGTGGCCACAATAAGCCGAAAACCGGCAATGTCCTGACTGTCCCTGTCTTTCAGAAATTCGGCGCGGGGCATGGCGGCAAACCGCCTCAGCCGTTCGATGGATTCCTGAATGTCCCTAAATTTGGCGTAGACCTTTTCCATATGGATGGCGGTCATGCCATGGCCTCCAACATATATTTTCGTCTGAGAGGCGCCATATCCAGATAGGTCCTAGCCACGCGGGTCATGAAATCAACCATTACGCCTTCATCCCGCACAAATAAGAGCCGACCCCTGATTACATGATAACAAAAAGAAATGGGCGCCCGATTGATGACTTTGGCTTCAACAGGAAAAGGATGGCCCAACATTCTTTCAATTTTTTGGGAAAGCCTGCATTCGTAATCCCAGAAACCGGTCGACCCGACATCCTTGACAAAGACGCCCAGATCAATGTCGCGAAAAAAAGCCCCATACAGAAAGGACCCGTAGAGAAATACAAACAAAACCCTTTCATCCTGTCTGACCACAGTTGTGATCATTTTTGTCAGATCTCGTCGCTGTTCCTCACCGAGAATGTGGCATTTTGTCCTCATCATGTAAACGCCTCCCATGCCGGCGATTTCTATCATTTTGAGGTCACCCGGGTCAAGGGACAAAAACCGGGAGCGGGGGAATACACGGCAAAGTGTTTTTCAACATTTCGAGGCGCGGGGTTTCACAAATGCCTTCTGTTGCCAGAACACTCGGCTACTTGCCAGCAGGGCGGCGCCAACGGAAAGATCCAGAACTGCCACCCCGTTCAGGACGGCAAAAGAGTTGTGAGCCAAACGGGAAAGACCTGCACCGGCAGCAATCATGAAGAAAAGGAGAACAAAAAAGCCGGGACTGAAGAACTGCCAGATCCTGGGATGCCTCAAACTCGAAATGCGTGCCAGATTATTTTTGCAACTCCTGGAAAAAAGAAATTCCCCTTTGCCTGCACCCAGCAAAAGCCCGGCAACAGCCGCTACCCAGGGCCACACAGAACCTGGAAAAAGGGAAGCACCTTCAGCCAGAAGTTTCCCCCCTTTGACCACCAGGATAACCCCGCCCAGGCACCACACCAGAGCGGCCAGAACATTCAACGTCCGGACATGGGCGATCCCTCGCCCGCCATTTTCACTCCCTGTAAAAAGCATGACGTACTCTAAGCCGATCGTATACGAATCGTCAAGATATTGTTCCCATATAGGGGAAATGGCTGACAGAACCGAAATACATTGACAATTGGGAAGTCAAAAAACAAGGGGATTTGGAAACACGGCCATTGTATTTTCCATGAAGCTCTGATAAAAAGGCATTCAGGTTTTTAAATCTCTTAACCAAAAAAGAAGCCTATATCCCATTGGGCAGCTCAAAGAAAGGAGAAACCCATGTCCGGAAACCTTCACAACGGATCCAGCAGCATTCCAAAAAAACGTCACACTTCTGAATTCATTTTGATTCTTTTGCTGTTGCTGTCGGTGGTGGGCATTGCACTCACCGATTATAGCCCCACCAAAGGATTCTGGTACTGGATGGCCATGGCCCCTGTTTTTTGCATAGCGACCATCGCCATTGAGTGGGCCAACATGAACCGCCGGGGAGAAAGCAAGGGCAGGCTGGTATGGATCCAGGTCTTTCATTGGCTCGCTTACCTGATCGTCATATACCTGGTCTTCCTGCTCAGCGCTACGGACACGGGACGGCTCAACAACGTTGACGTGGGGCTCGTAGCCCTTCTGATCCTCGCTTTTGCCACCTTAAGTGCCGGCATTACCGCCAGCTGGCGGATCTCCCTTGTGGGTGTTTTCCTCGGCATTGCCGTGGTGGCCATAGCCCTCATCGAAGAATATATCTGGGCCCTGCTGATTCCCCTGGCGCTCATTATCATCGGCGCTTTTCTATTTCGTCGCCGAAAATCAAAACAGGCTCAGAAGGGTTAGGGTTTTGGGAAATAATCTTGGACTTCTGAAAATAGACCGCGACAAATGTAAAAAGGACAGCATCTGCGTTGCTGAATGCCCCATGGCCATCATACAAATGGACCATGAAGAAGGTTATCCTCGCCTCATACCCGGCACGGAAGAGGTCTGTCTGAGATGTGGACACTGTGTTGCGGTCTGCCCCCACGGGGCGCTCCAGCACGCCGGCATTCCCATGGAACGGTGTCCGTCCATTGTGAAAGATCTTATCATTAACCGTGAACAGGCCGTACAGTTTTTGCGATCACGCCGCTCCGTCCGCATCTACGGGGACAAGCCCGTGGAAAAAGAAAAAATCCAGGAACTCATCGAGATCGCCCGGTACGCACCCTCAGCAGGGAACCGCCAGATGGTCAACTGGCGAGTCATTACCGATCAGGACAAGATCCGCCAACTGGCGGGACTCACCGTTGACTGGATGCGTTATATTCTTGAAAAAGGTCCCGAAGCTGCCCGCGCCCCCTATTTCCCCGCCATCGTGACGGCCTGGGATAAGGGCATGGACAAGGTCCTGAGAGATGCCCCCGTGCTGGTGGTGGCCCACGCTTCCAAAGAAGCGTTAAACGGCATGGTCGACCTGACCCTGGCCTTGTCCTACCTTGAACTGGCAGCACCCACACTGGGTCTTGGAACATGTTGGGCGGGATTGCTTCAGGGAGCGCTTCATTCAGGTCCGGAGATCAAAAAAGTGGTGGGTCTGCCGGAAAATCATCCCCATCATTACCCTATGATGCTGGGATATGCCAAACCCAGATATTACAGGTTGCCGGAACGGAAACCACCGAAAATCGTGTGGGCGTAAAACGCAAAAACCAGCCGAAGATATTTGAAATTTTTGGTTTACAAACCCTTGAAAACCGGTTTAAATTGGCCCGAAGGATACGTAAGGATAATGCACGCAGGGTGCACGGTCCGCATATGGTCTGCATAACAGTCCCGATTCATGGCTGGATTTTGAAACTGCGCATATACACTGGCGTGCTGCTTTAAGGCGAATGATAGCATCCATAAAATGACAAGTCGTTGGCGGTTTTCCTTAAAGTTTTTTGGAACCCTCTTATTATGAGTAATGATCACCCTGCCACGCCGACTTCGATGCTTGGCACCCTTTTTCAAAACAGAGAGCTGCTTTGGGACCTGGTCAAGCGTGATTTTATCGGACGCTACAAAGGCTCCATGTTGGGCGTCATCTGGTCTTTGTTCAATCCTCTGTTGATGTTGGCTATCTACACCATCGTTTTCAGTGTGGCATTCAGGGCCAAATGGGGAGGAGTGGCAGAAAGCAAGGTTTCATTTGCGATTGTGCTTTTCTCGGGCATGGTCGTTCACAGTTTTTTCGCAGAATGCCTCAATCGAGCGCCAAGCTTAATTACCAGTCAACCCAACTTCGTTAAGAAAGTAATATTCCCACTTGAAATACTGCCATGGGTGGCATTGGTCTCAGCCTTTTTACATTTTCTCGTTAGCTTTGGTGTTCTCGTGGTTTTTTGCCTGCTGGCCGGCGTGGTCATTCATAGCGGTGCGCTAATGATCCCCATTGCTCTAATTCCCCTGGTGCTGATAATTATGGGCATTTCTTGGCTTTTTGCCTCGCTGGGTGTCTATCTGCGTGACCTTTCCCAAATCATGGGTATGGTTACCACCGTTACCCTTTTCATGGCCCCAATTTTTTACCCAATCAAAGCGCTGCCCCCGGCCTTTGGAAAACTTTTGGTCTGGAATCCGATTACCCTCCCTGTCATCCTGCTACGCAACCTGATGCTCTGGGACAAACCGTTCCTATGGGGTGCATGGGCGATTAGTCTGGTCATTGGCCTATCGGTCTGCCAAATCGGTTACTGGTGGTTCCAGAAATCACGTCGAGGGTTTGCCGATGTCCTCTAAAGAAGTCGTTGTTGATGTTCGCAACCTCAGTAAGCGCTACGAAATCTACGATACGCCTCGCGAGAGATTGAAACAGCTGGTTTTGCCCCATATTTACCGTGCGGCCAATCGTGCAGGTGTTGCATTGGGTCTATCCAAGCATCGTTCCCCGTCCAGGTATTTTCGCGAATTCTGGGCATTGCAGGATGTATCGTTTCATGTACGGCGCGGGGAAACCTTCGGCATCATCGGCCGCAATGGCAGCGGTAAGAGCACGCTCCTGCAAATCCTTGCGGGGACGTTGGCGCATACGAGTGGAGAAGTTGATGTCCAAGGCCGCATCGCCGCGCTGTTGGAACTGGGCAGTGGCTTCAACCCGGAGTTTACCGGCCGCGAGAACGTCTTCCTGAACGGACGCATTCTTGGGCTCACCAAGAAAGAAATCGAAGCCCGTTATGCCCAGATCGTCGACTTCGCCGACATTGGCGAGTTCATCGAACAACCTGTAAAAACATACTCCAGCGGAATGTTTTTGCGCCTATCGTTTGCGGTGCAAGCACATATTGATGCTTCCATTGTCATTATTGACGAGGCGCTGGCAGTGGGGGATGTGTTTTTTAGGCAAAAATGTTATGGGAGATTAGAACAACTACGAAATTCGGGCGCGGCAATCCTGCTCGTCTCTCACTCGATGCCGGATATCGAACAATATTGTGAGAAAGCCATCCTGTTGGATCAGGGTGTTCAGAAATTTATCGGACCTTCACCCGAAGCCACAAAGCACTATTATCTCTTACACCAGACAATCGAAAAACAGGCACCAAGTGAGGTGTGTACCCGTGAGGACGTTGCGTTCCACGGTGAAGGTAGCGATACCGTCGTTCGTCCACCTGATATTGCTTTTCTCGATCTATCTGCAAAGTCTCAAATCAGTAATGGACAAGCACATTGTCTTGCGATTGCCCTTTGTAACGCAAAAAATGAACCGTGCAACTCATTTAACCAAGGTGGCATAGCAATATTTCATTGCGAGTTCGAACTAACTGATTATATAGGGGTACCCATATTTGGTGTGGTTATTAGAAATGATAAAGGTATAATCGCTCATGGAAAAAATAGTTGGCAATATGAAGTTGATTTACCTGTTGGTCTAAAAGCGGGTATTAAAATTGTTTGTCGCCAAGAGGTTGCTTTACAGTTAGGGATTGGCGAATATTCTTTTGAAGTTGGCCTGGCGGCAGTTTCGGAGCATGACTGGAATAATAGAAAATCCATTTCCCATGAGGAATGGGCGACCCGCTATACCACGTTGTGTGTTGTCGCCGATGCGGGTCAGTTTTCGGTGGGCTTTGTCATCAAAGACGGGATTTCTTTCTTGACCCACCATGGGGTGGCTGATCTACCTGGGAAAATATCGACGAGGGCATATTAGATGAAAACTGAGAAAGCCAAACAGAAATGTTGGTGTGGTAGTGATGAACTATCATCTTTCGGTCCTGGATATAGTCTTTGTAATACATGTGGAACCTTAGTTTCGCATCGCGGTATCTCAGACGAACAGCGAACAATCGACAATGACGATACCGCTTTTTATGGGAAAAATTACTGGCTCACCCATCAGAAACGGGATCTCGGCTTGCCTGACATCCACACCCGCGCACGCAGCGACCTTACCGAACGTAACCTGCACTGGCTTAAAGCGCTGTTCAAATACTGCCTGCCGCCTGCCGGAGTTCTGGAACTGGGCTGTTCCCACGGCAGCTTTGTCGCCCTGCTACGGCATGCCGGATACGATGCCTCCGGGGTGGAAGTGAGCCCTTGGGTAGTTGAATTCGGTCAGAAAACCTTTGATGTGCCGATTTTTGTTGGCCCGGTTGAAACCCTCGAAATTCTCCCCGGCAGCCTCGACGTCATCGTCTTGATGGACTTGTTGGAGCACCTGCCCGACCCGGTTGAAACCATGTCCCATTGCCTGCAACTGCTTAAGTCGGATGGCACACTGCTCCTCCAGACACCCCAATTTAAGGAGGGGATGAATTACACGGCGTTGGCAGAAAACAAAGCTCGATTTTTGGAGATGCTGATTCCAGAGGAGCACGTCTATTTATTCAGCGATCGGTCGGTCACGCGCCTTTTTCAGCAGATAGGCGCCGAACATATTCAGTTTGAAACCGCGGTTTTTGGCCACTATGATATGTTTTTTGCGGTCAGCCGGACGCCCCTTGCGGCTAACTCGACCGAAGAGATTGAAGCTGCTTTGACAGCTACATCCAAAGGTCGTTTAATTCTTGCACTATTAGATATTTATGCGCGCGAGACAGCCGATAAAGCACATCTTATTGCCCAACTGCAGGCCAGCGAGGACGATCGTGCCGCCCGCCTTGAAGTGATCGAAGCTCAGGGCAAAGAACTTGTACAAATTCGTCAACTTGAAGCAGAACGAGACGATCTTATTGCTCAGCTAAAGGCCAGCGAAGCCGATCGTGCCGTCCGCCTTGAAATGATCCAAGCCCAAAGCAAACAACTCTCTCGGCTTCGTGCAAATTGGCTGATCAAGATTGTTATAAAAACTGGGCTTGTATCGACCAAGTGCCAATGACTGTGGCCAAAAAAATCTGCTACTGCATGTGTTACAAATGTGAGGAATAAGCCCTCAATGGTGAGCTGCAATAATCTAAGGGCTATTTGAAACCGTATTTTTTCAGTTTATAACGCAACATCCTTTCGCTGATGCCTAAGGTTCGGGCGGCCCGTGTCTGGTGATTTCCGGTTTCCGTCATGGCATCTTTGACCATCTCCTGCTCCAGAAAGGCAAGGGATTCTTTCAGGGTCCCCCGTTTCCAGTTCCGGTTTCCCGTCTCATTTTCCTCCACTGCGGAAAATGGCAGGTCCGCGGTTTCAATGTGATCCCCCCTGGCAATCACCACGGCCCGTTCAAGGATGTTTTCCAGTTCCCTTACATTGCCCGGATAGTCGTACTTCATGAGTAAATCTCGGGCTTTGGACGAAACGCCTTTGATGTTTCGATTGTTTTCCGACGAAAACCGTTTCAGGAAATGATCCACCAATGGCGCCAGATCTTCCCTTCGGCCCCTGAGCGGGGGAATGGTAACCCCCACCACATTCAATCGGTAAAACAGATCTTCCCTGAACTCGCCGCCCTTCATCCGGCCTTCCAGATCCCTGTTGGTGGCGCTGATGACGCGAACATCTGAATGAAAGGTGCGGTTCCCACCGATCCGCTGAAACTCTCTTTCCTGAAGGAACCGCAACAGCTTTACCTGGACGCTGTTGGTTAGCTCGCCGATTTCATCCAGAAACAAAGTCCCCCCATCCGCTTCTTCAAATCGACCGAGACGGGTTCCGGAAGCCCCCGTAAAAGACCCTTTTTCGTGACCGAACAATTCGCTTTCCAAGAGATTCTCCGGCAGTGCCGCGCAGTTGACAACCGTCATGGGCTTTTCGGAACGGGGACTCAGGGCATGAATTAAACGGGCAATCAGCTCCTTTCCCGTACCGCTTTCCCCCTGTATCAAAACGGTAGCCCGGCTTTTCGCCACACGGCCGGCCAGGTTGATCACCTCCGCCATGGCCGCGCTTCGAAAAATGATCTGCTCTGGCGTTATCTCTTTACCCCTTAGTTCTTTCCGAAGCATTTTATTTTCGCGCACAATGGTCCGTCGCCCGGAAATCCGCTCAATGAGCAATTGCAGTTCGTCCAGGTCAATGGGTTTGCTGATATAATCGGAGGCACCGGCTTTCATGGCACTGACGGCCGTTTCAACGGTACCGAAGGCGGTCATCACCACCACATCCACCTCCGGATTCAGATCTTTCGCCGCCTGAAGCAGAGCCATACCGTCCATGCCGGGCATCTTGTAGTCGGTCAATACCAGATCGAAACAGTCTTCCCGCAGTTTTATAAGGGCGATCTCTCCATTTTCAGCTTCGGACACCGGGTACCCTTCATCTTTCAGAAAATCCCGAAGCATTTCCCGCTGACTCCGCCCATCTTCCACTACCAGAATATTGAGTTTTTCAGTCATCTCATGTTACCTTTACAGGGAGCAGGATAAAAAAAGTGGTTCCCACACCCGATGCGCTCTGAACCCTGATTTCCCCGCCATGGGCTTGAACAATTTCGTGGGCCAGGGCGAGTCCCAGTCCCAGTCCTTTTTCTTTGGTCGTAAAATCCAGATTGAAGATTTTATCCATATCATCTTCGACAAGGCCTGTGCCGGTATCGGATACGAATATGACGGCTTTATCTTTTTCTTTTGAGCTGAATCCGATTGTCACGGTCCCGGATCCTGTAATGGCCTCCATGGCGTTCTTCACAATGTTTATCAGAGCCTGCTTGATTTTATTTGCG
Source organism: uncultured Desulfobacteraceae bacterium (assembly GCA_964412835.1). GTDB lineage: Bacteria > Desulfobacterota > DSM-4660 > Desulfatiglandales > Desulfatiglandaceae > NaphS2. Next base: position 13,870 of record CAYPQJ010000073.1, read on the forward strand.
TCCATGAACATCATGAAGCCGGATTCGGCCCCGGTTGTCTGGAGCTCAACCCCTCTGGACCGCGACTCCTCCCCCATGAGCAACCCCACCTGGCGAACCAGATCCGCCAGGTCGCCCCTTTCCAGTTTCAACTGCCGTCCTCTTGAAAGCCCGAGAAATTCCTCGATGATAACGTTCAGTCGCCCGATCTCATTACGGATCACCGTGGAAAGCTGCTGCAGGTTGTCCTCTTTGAGGCGTTGGCAGGCCATGCTGATGGCATTGAGCGGATTGCGGATCTCGTGGGCCACACCCGAAGCCAGACGGCCCATGGCCGATAATCGCTCTGCCTGGTGAAGCCTGCGCTCCATCTGATGCATTCCGGCGATATGACGATTCTGGTTTCTGTAAAGGAACCACATGGAAAGCACCGCCATAAAAACCATGAGTCCCATGGCGATAATACCCCAGCGTTTTTCTTTTCCGATCATCTCGTCAAGGGAATCCGTTTTTAGCTGGAGGCGCGCAATCAATGGGGCCCCTTCGCCCAATGAGAGCCTTTCGGTAATCATCACCTCCTTACGGCCGTTCCAGACGACCCTTCCGCCGGAAACTCCCCCCTGTCTCTCAATGGGCGGTTCCGAGCATGCCCCTGCTTGAAAAAGGGTCAGCTCCGCACCATCCCCGATGAAAAAACAATCGGTATTGGAAGGCATCCCCACGGCATCTACAGCCATCTCCACCGCCGTCCGCAATTTCCAGAAAAGGAACGATTTAGGGTCAAAAACCAGAACGACAAACCCTTGATTGTTATTACGACGAAGGGCAATAAACCGTGAGGAACTGCGGTTATTTAAGGACTCAAATATATGGATTTTCAAATCTTCATGATCCCTTACCATGGTTGAAATTGTATTTTGAACCGTATTGGGCACAGATCGTTTTTGAAATGTCAGGGCGCCTTGATCATCGAATAAAGCCAGATTCCACAAACCCTGCCTGGATATCACTGATACCAGTTTCTCATGGCTCAGGGTTCCATTTTCTGTTTCATGATCAATTCGCTGTGCCAACTGCAGAATTGCCATAACCATGGACTCCTGCAGGGAAAGGCGCTGATCCTCGAAACCCGTTGAAGTGGTTCCACCAAAATCCAATTCCTGGATGTTGTTCATCTGTTGCAGATTGAATCCCGTCGCCTGCTGAACGGTTCTGACGAAATCAAACCCCCGCTTCTCCATATACTCCACAAGCGTTTTGTCAAGTGTTCTGAAATCCATGGCAGCCATGGCCAACAAGAGCGTTACGAAAACAAGACATACGCCTGCCAGCGCCAGGGGCTGAAGAAATGTTCCCCCTGAACGTCTCTGTTTTTCTGTTGAAAGTTCTCTTTCCTTTTTCATGGATCAAAGAATACCCGTGAAAGTGAAAAAAAGTCAATCATCACGTCCATTCTTCAGTGGACCCGTTTCGACAGTTTTGTCGCACTCTCTTTCGCATTTTCGACAATTGTTGCCGCTTCGTCCTCCTGACCCTTTTCTTCAACAGACCCTCTTAAAGGCTATGGGCGCAGAATATCCCCACAAAAACCTGGGGGGGAAAGTTTGGCATACTTTGTGCTGTAATTGCATTTCAGGAATTGAGAGTTTGAAAATAAATGTCAACCCAATGAAAAAGGAGATCAACAAGATGAAAAAAATGAGCATTATTGCAGCACTTCTGATGGTGGTTGCCGTTACAACGTTGGCCATGGCGGGCCCGAGGAATAAATTCTTTGACGGAAGAGGACATTCGAACCCTGCCGTGATAGAAACCTTGGAACTGACCAATGAACAAACGGGAAAAATTCAGACCCTTCACGAGGCGGCAAAAAAAGAAATTACACCCATCAAAGCCCAGTTGGCCACAAAGCGGGCAGAAATGAAATTGTTATGGACACAATCAACCCTTGATGCCGATAAAATCAAGGCCACTCAGAAAGAGATTCAAGCGCTGAGAACGCAGATTCGGGATACTCAAACGGATATGCGCATCGCCTTTCGGAACCTCTTGACCCCTGAACAAACCTCAAAACTTCTGGCCTCGGGTTTTTGCAGAGATGGCCGTGATAAAAAAGGCCGTGGCTATGGCAAGGGAAAGGGGGGCGGTTATGGCAAGGAACAAGGCCGTGGAAATTGGGGCCCCCAATGCGGCGAATGTCCCAGGAATACGAAATAAATCCTGAAAATCATCAAATGGGAGAACCCCATACCAGGCCCTTCCAGCCGCATTCTCCAAAAAGGCTGCGGCTGGAAAGGCTGCTAATTTCCCTCAAATGAAAACCGGTTCATCTCACCCGCTTCCATGTCCACATGCACCATGACTTTTCTGAAAGGTCTTCCCCGGTTGAGAAGGATTTTGATCACTTCCATGGCCTGAAGCGTCGCCACAAACGATGGTGTGACCGACGGCACCCCTAAGAGCGCCTCGGGACTCTTCTCCCGGTCTCTGTCCATATCTCCCGTGCCATAGAGCAGAGAAAATCCCGTGTCTTCCGGGAAAATGGTCATCAACTGTCCTTCAAAGCCCGCTACAGCTCCGTGCACCAGCGGAATTTTCAGTGATCGGGCTGCCGCTTGAATGGTAAAACGATCCGGCACATTGTCCAGGGCATCCACTATCACATTCGATCCGGCCAGGATCTCTTCGGCATTCGTCCTATCCATTCGAGCCTGATGCACCTGGACGTCCACACCGGGATTGACATTTTCAAGCACCCGGGCCGCCACTTCACACTTGGATTTCCCCAGGTCCGGCACGCTGGACAGGGCCTGTCGATTCAGGTTGGTTTCGTCAAAACGATCCGGGTCCACCACCACCAGATAACCGATTCCCATCCTTGCCAGCAGCAGTAGAACCGGACCACCCAGGCCCCCCGAACCCACCACGGCCACTTGTGATTTCACCAGTTGAAGCTGTTCTTCAATTGAAACCGTTTCACGGTTCCGAATATATCGAAAGGGACAGATCCCCACGTTCAGGGCCGCCTCACATACAGCCCGAACACTGCAACCGAAAACGCCTGCCGCTTCAATAGCCGAAGGGTCTTCCAGGACCCGCACCTTACGCCCGGCGGTATCATGAACGGTTTTTGACCGTTTAAGAATCCAGTCATCCATGGGCTTACCTCATGTTTTCATCATTTGCGCGTCTTCTGCCCCTGTTTAAACTCCGCCTGATAGATCTGTCGCTGCTCACAGTTAAGACGATCAATGGTTGCCCGTTCCTCCGACGTAAGGGGCCTGTTTTCGCGGACAGCCCTGGCTTCCAGCGCCCGAATCCGCTCATAATGTTTATGCCCCTTTTCAATACTGTACTGTCGAATTTTTCTTAAATGCAATTGAAGTTCGGCAATATGACCATTGGGCATAAGCAAATTCAGATGAATATCCCAAAACCCGCTGGGCAAAGGCACCAGTGCGCGGTCTTTCAGACGAACCACCTCATAACCCTGTCGCAATATGAATCGGAGGGCACGGTAAACCTGATCAACATCATCATATTCGATGGAACTGCGGGAAATGTCCATCAGCAGCGATGCGTCCCCGCCCAATTCCACCTCAATTTTCTCTTGGGCCCGTTTTCTACCCTTGAGTCCGCCACCGGGTGGAAAAACCGCAGTTCCCCCGGTACGTGCCGCCACTGCACGGGTCATCCGCTTAAGATCTTTATCGGCAACGGCAGCTTCCCGATAAAGGGTATCCAGGTCATGGATATTTTGTCTGGGGACTTTGCCGCCGACCTTTGCCGCCACAACTTCCCGTGCCCACAAACTGATGGACAACTGTTTCGGCGTGAGCTTAAATAAAGGTTTAGAACAAAGTGACACATCCGGGACCGATTGCCCGTCCCCGCCGGCATGAGCTTCCCGCACAGGTTCCACAAAA
>CAYPQJ010000074.1:0-17640 GCA_964412835.1 uncultured Desulfobacteraceae bacterium
ATCTTTAACCATCCCCGCCATATAGCCGAAATATTCGGGTGAAGCGATGACCAGCGCGTCGCACGACAACAGATCTTGAAGGGTCGCTTCAGAAGCCTTTTTCAGGAAAGCATCCACCCCCCCTATAGATTGAACGCCTTCGGCAGCCTTTTGGGCCATTTTTTTCGTGTTTCCACTTTGTGAGTGGTAAACAATCAGAATTCTACACGTCAAAGGTTTCTCCTGCAACACTTTGAAAACGGATTTAAAAATAAGCACCAAACATGAGGATCACCGAATCAACGCTCGTATTATCCCGGTTCAGATAGGCGTTTGACAGATGGTCCCAGCGCAGAGATGTAAACAACGTTTCCCGCCCGATGGGAAACTCAAACCCGAATCCTGCCTTGGGATTGAAATTCAAACGGGACCCCTGGCCTTCCACACGAAAACCGGTGTAAATCAGTCCGATACCGCCCTCGATGTAGGGCCGAACAGATGCTGAATCCAGAAAATCCAGGTAATAAAGGGCCAATACCCCTGCCGATGCCATGACCCAATTTTCAGGAGTTGTGGTGGAGCCTAGGCTGCATTCCACTTTAAATCGCAGGTTTTCCGGCGCACTGTGGGGCCAGATTTTGTCATAGTCAAACATAACCAGATAGTTGGCCAGAATAAATCCGATCTTATTATCGGGATGGAAGGTGTTGCCATAACTGAGCGCAAAACCATGACGGGTGGGAACATCTTCGGTGTTTTGGTCCTCAGCAGGTGATGTTTTACAAAACAGCAGTAAACCAATAAAAATCAAACAAACCACGAACAAGGCCTGTTTCAGTTTCATGTTAAGGCACCTGTTTTGAGTGGGAAAATCGACCATCAGAAATTTCTCGGTTTGCATACCACTTCCCGTATGCGCATATCGAACATGTCGGACTGGTTCGCCGGTTTCAGGACCAGGGCCGTATCCGAACCTTTGCCGCTACCGCCGATGGAAACGATATCACGTCCCGAAAGCGCCCCCGAATCAGCGGCCATGATGGCAACTTCCACAGCTACTTTTGTGCCCTGGCCAAACAACTTTAATGTGTCGGCAATCAGAAGGGCCGGGTAAACGCCCCCGTGTTTTTTGGCCACAGCCCGCTCCACACCGGAGAGGGCGTGGGTCGCCGATATGACATTGACACCCTGCGCCAACAAATCATTTCTGACACCAACATCCATAACCGATTCAAAGGGTTTCCTGAAACCGCAATGGTAACTGACCGCCGTAAGGGTAAACTTTTTAAAAATCTCAACCGCTTTAAGCGCCGTATCACCGGAGGTGGAAGCCACCACCACTTCATTTAAGCCGAGTGCCATTGCCCTTTCGAAAGCCCTTTTCAGGGTTTCTTCCGTATGGGTCTTTCCAGGTCCTTCGAAGTACATGCGTCTCCTTTCCTTGATCTCATAAGGATGATAATTTCAATTTATGACATATTTAACAGCGCCGGAAATTCGCTCCATGTTGAAACACGGAGCACACTTTTATGGGGCTCATCTGTTTCACTGGGCGCCATCAGCACAGGAATGGGCGGTTTGTGATCCAAAACGTAGGTAAACCAGACGGGTTGGATCCCCGCCGCTGAGGCCCCATTCACATCCGCATCCACATCATCTCCCACATACATGATTTCATCCCTGGGCGCATCAAACCCCCCAATCAACCGGCGAAAAACCTCTCCATGGGGTTTGCGATACCCCAATTGTCCGGATATGAGCTTTACCTCAAAAAAAGGTTCTAATTCCAAGCGATTTATGATTTCCAAGGCAGCGGGCCAATGGGTGAAATTGCTCAACAGCCCAAGTTGATATCTATCCTTCAATCTCTCCAGCATGGTTCTGGTTCCGGGCACACAATAGCAGGAATCGTAAAAAGTTGAAAAGTAAGATTCAACCGCAATAGCGATTCTGGGATCATCCGGCAAGACATGGTACCCGAAGTTTTCCAGCGCAGCGCTGATCCAGAAACGGTTGTGGGTTTCTTTACCATCTTCCCTGGCCTGTTTCACAAACATCACAGCCGCATGGTAGTAGGCTTTTTTGAAAGCGTCTTCCTCGGGACAAAGTCCATTCCGCTCCAGGCTCCGTTGCATGCGAGGAAAAGCCCTTGTAAGGGTATCCGGTTTCGCCATCACCAGTGTATTAAAAAGATCAAAACCAATCGCTCTGATGTGATTCATGGTTTTTTCCTGTTCAGCACAAAAAAAGAGACAACCGTTATTACCATCGCGACCATAATCGTATATTCTTGCACGCTGGACGGAATTGATCAAGAAAGAAACCGCTAAAGATTAGGATCATCCCGATTTGAGAATGGAAACCGAACAAAATTTGACAACTTTTAGTTCAAAAGTATATTGTCCCCCCATAAGAGATACTGTCTATTTAATTCTATCGGATATGAGGATGAAAGGTACAGAGGCCAATGGCTGATTGGTACCCATTTGCTACCATTGCCCTGTTTTTTCTGGGTATTCAGCGGTTTCTGTACAAGGTTTCGGCAGAGCGGCGATGCAATTCGGCCTGGACCAGTTTTTCTTTCATGGGCACGGTGGCATTTCTGAGCACGGTTCTATTTTTCGCCCTGGATGAAACGGTTCAGAACGTCGGTTTTCTGTTGTTTATCGCCCTGGCCAACAGCCTGGCCTTTTTCATTGCCACCATGAGCAATATGGAGGCGCTCAAGCATATCCCCGCAGGTGTTGCCTACCCGGTCATTCGCCTCAATGCGGCGGTTGTCGTCATTTTTTCCATTTTTTATTTTGGGGATGATCTGTCTGCTTATCAGGGGGTGGGAGTTTTTCTGGCCATGAGCGCCGTGGTGATTCTGGCCCGGGATACGGCCGGAAAGGATAAAAGCGTTGGAAACGCCAGGCTGGGATTTCTCTTTATCGGGATCGCCATACTGGCCGGCGCCCTGGCTTCCATATCGAGCAAATTTGCAGCCCTTTATGCCAACAAAATGGCTTTCATGGCCGTCTCTTACACCTTTGCCACCCTATTTTCATTTGCTTCTCGAAAAAAAGCGCAGTCTGCAGATGCAAACACCTACCACAGGGATGCCATTCTCATCGGATTTTTTATGGGCTTGATCAATCTGGCAGGCTTTTACTGCTATCTCAAAGCCCTGTCAACAGGTCCCCTGTCCATCGTTACGTCCATCACGGCCATGCATTTTGTCATCGCCATCATTTTATCCACCGTGATTTACAGGGAAAAGCTCAACCCATGGCGAATCACAGGGATTTTACTAACCATGGTGTCTGTCCTGCTGCTTCGGCTGTGATGTCTTCCGGTCTCTAGCGACCATAAAGCGCTTACTCTTGCCAATTCACGACACCTGCTGTATTCTTGTTTCCGTCGTTAGGGTTTGTTTATTTGAACATATTTTTGAGGAAGAAGTTGTTGTATGATTTTCCGGACCATCGATCACTGCCGCCGGTCCTGCAGCGGTCTTACAATTTTCGACGTCGCTGTCTGATGATCGGCAAATTCCGGTACCATTTTGTCGATGAGGGAAATCCCCATCATCCGCCGGTTCTGATGCTTCACGGCAATCCCACCTGGTCTTTTTATTTCAGGGGCTTAATCGCAGCCCTCAGAGAAACACATCACATTATTGCTCCGGACCATATGGGATGTGGATTGTCCGATAAACCACAAGTATATCCTTATCGCTTGAGCAACCATATGGACAACGTAGAAAAGCTCCTTGATCATCTGGGGTTGAAGCGTATCACACTGGTCTGCCATGACTGGGGCGGGGCCATCGGAATGGGTGTTGCCACGCGTCGGCCGGATCTTTTCAGCCGATTTGTGATTTTCAACACCGCGGCATGGCGCTCCCCTCGTATGCCCAAACGGATCGCTGTATGCCGCATTCCGTTTTTCGGAACGCTGGCGGTACGCGGTTTTAACGGCTTTGCCCTGGCCGCAACCCGGATGGCCGTAGCGAAACCCCTTGATGAAGTTGCAAAGACAGGTTTGCTATACCCCTATAACAGCTGGAAAAACCGTATTGCCATATTGCGTTTTGTCCAGGATATTCCCATGAATCCATCCCATCCTTCCTATGATTGCCTGAAGGAAACAGAAAGGCTTCTCTACGGGCTACGGAGCAAACCCATGAAAATCTGCTGGGGAATGAAAGACTGGTGTTTTGATGGGATATTTCTTCAGCAATGGCGGAAACGTTTTCCAGAGGCATCCGTAAGCGAATTTCCCAATGCGGGGCACTATATTCTGGAAGACGCCCATAAAACCGTTGTGCCGGCAGTGCAGAACTTTCTGGCGGCTAAAGGCCCTTGACCTGAGGAATTCACATGCCGGTTAAAAAGGAGTCGGTTTATCCAGTTCTTTTCTGACGGCAAAGCCTATTTTTTCCAAGGAGTAGGGCTTTTTTACATATTCCCCGGCGCCCAGGCGCTGGGCCTCTTTCACCCGCGATGTTTCTGAAAATCCGCTCGCAATAATGGTTTTCTGCCCCGGTTTCCATTTGATGATTTCCCGAAAAGTCTCCAATCCATCCATACCCGTTCCCATAATCATATCAAGAACCAGTAAATCAACGGGCTTTTTCTTGATATATTCCACGGCATCCTCTCCCGAGGAAACGGCCGCGCCACGATATCCGAGCTTCGACAAGATGGCGGTGGCAATGGTCCGCTGCTCTTCCACATCATCCACAACGAGAACCGATTCACCGTGACCCCGGCAGTCTTCAATGGAAACCGTTAACTTTTCGCCGGGTAAGTCTCCCCTGTTTGCAGGAAAATACAATGTGAAAACAGTCCCTTTTTCTTCATGGCTCTGAACATCAATATATCCGCCATGATCCTTGACGGACCCCCATACCACCGCCATTCCTAAGCCCGTTCCGCTTCGCCCCATAACTTTCTTTGTATAAAAGGGCTCAAAGATCTGTTTCATATCATGGGGAGAAATACCGACTCCCGAGTCAGCTACGGTAAGAACCACATAGTCGCCTTCTTTCTTCACATGATCGAACCCTTTCACGGGGCCGTCGATATATCGGTTTTCCAATGAGACACAAACCTCTCCGCCGTCCGGTATGGCTTCGACCGCATTGGAAACCAGATTCATCACCGTTTTGGAAAGGTGAACCGGCGAACCCATTATATATAGGAGATCGTCGACCGGACGGGTCTCAATTTCAACGCCGGGATGAAATGAAAGGAGCGCCCGGTATTCCGGACTTCGCAAATATTCGGTAACAATGCGGTTTAAGTCAACCACTTCTCTCGATGCGACGCCCCTCCTGGCCAGGGTAAGCAGATCCTGTACAATGGCGGCGGCCCTTTCTCCCGATTTCTGTATGGTAAAGATCGGTTTTCGTAAAGGGCTCTCTTCAGGCAGATCCATCAGAAGGAGTTCCGGATAGGTAACAATTCCCGAAAGGATATTATTCAAGTCATGGGCGACACCTCCGGCAAGGGCGCCGATGGCTTCCATTTTTTCGGATCGCTGGAGCCGGATTTCCAGTTCCTGCTTTTCCATTTCCGCCAATTTTCTTTCGGTAATATTCTTCACCGTCCCGATGCTCGCAACTTTATCTTTATAGGTAATGATGTCTATATTGATATTCAGGCAAACTCGGGTTTTGCCGTCCTTGTGAAGCATTCGGAATTCGTATTCCTTTTCCATTTTTTCACCCACCTGGCGGCGCTTGTTACGATCTGCCAACATGCTTCGGTCTTCCGGTGCAACAAGATCCGGAAATTCCATCCCGATGATTTCCGCCAATGGATATCCGGACATCTTGGCCAAAGCATCATTTGCAAACAGGAATTTGCTATCCTGGATAATAAAAACACCATCCTGGATATTATCAATGAGGGTACGGTATTTTTCTTCGCTCCTTCTAAGATCGGCCGTTACCTTTTTTCGCTCATTGATTTCATCATCAACACTCTTAATCATCTGATTCGTCACATTCTTGAGGGATTCAAGAAGTTCAACGCTGGATTCGCCCTGAACCCGCGCCGTCAGATCACCCTTTGTTACGCGGTGGAGCACATCGAAATGCTCGGCCAGCCCCATGGCAAACTCGTGGGACAGATCAACCATCTCTCCCATATTCTCGGCAGTCTTGTTGACAAGTTCCTTCAATTTGGCAATCAGTTCAAGGCTGGAATCTTCCGAAATTTTGACCATGGGATCCCCGGAAGAAATTTTCTTTAACGCTTCGAAAACTTCTGAGAGCCCCATAGCCATCTCAAGACTGATGTTTTCCAGTTCCCGATCCCTCTCTCCAAGCGTCTTCCTTGCGTACCAAGATTGCGTAGAAATGACCTTGAATGCCTCTTTCATTGCTGCGGAATCCATATTGTTGAGGAAAACCTCGCATTCAATGCATAAGTCCACCTTCTCGAGAAAATCTCCCTGAATTCCGTTGTAACATCGAGTACCTTCCACCAACCAGCAATGCTTTTTCCGGAATCCATACACGGGGCATTCTTTTTCCCTACATTGCAGGATTTCCCAGCATGTTGTCTTTTCGACCATCTCTCCGCCTATCCTCTTCAAGTTTTCACTCAATTCATTACCGGTTCACTGAACAAAGAACACCGATCATCAGAACCGGATCTGAATTTTTTTGCTACCACTTCCCTCATCCCTGATGGAAAGGAACGTTTTCCCCAGCCGTTCACACCAAACACGCACATCTCTTTCAAACGTGGGACAGTCTCCCAGCACCTCAAGAATTTCATCCGGATTCATATCCGGCGCTTTCACAGCAATCTTGAGTATGGGTTGCGGGCACTTCATACCCAGCATATCCAAAATTTCAATCGCCATTATAAAATCTCCTTAAATAAAGTCAGTGCGTTGCGCAAGCCATACAGGGATCATAGGCCCGATAAGCCATCTCAATGCGATTCAAAATCTCATCTGAAACCCTGCCTCTTTTTATGAATGCTCGGGCTGCTTTTTCAACGGACAGGCTTATGGCACCTGCATTGTTCTGGGTGGCCACCAGCAAGTTCAGCCTTTTCAGGATCGCATTTTCATCCGTTTCATAATGGTGAATCAAGGTCCCCCTCGGGGCTTCGCATATCCCCACCCCTTCCTGAGGAGTCTGTGTTGGAATGTTTCTGATTCCAGGGTCGGTCAGTTGATCATGGCAAGCAATTTCACTCATCCGCTCCGCCGCAAACAAAACTTCAATGAGGCGCGCCCAGTGGTACACCAGGGTATTGTGAACAGGTTTCCCGCCGCACGCATCAAACATCCGTTCATATTCCTGTTGCGCCAGCGGGGTGGCCATGCCCTCGGCGGCATTCAATCTGGCCAGAGGTCCCACCCGGTACAATCCGCTTCCCTTTCCATCACACAGGCCATGATATCCGATGCTTTTGAGATAGGGGGTCTTCATATAACTCCAGGTATCCACCCGTTCTTCCAGATGATGCAAATAATCTCCTGCACCAAATTGTTCAAACAACCCGCCATCCGGACCAACAATCCTCACTTCACCGTCATAAAAACTGACGTGATTTTTCCGGTCGACCATCCCCATATAATAGGTCTGAAGGGAGAATGCCTCGGAATGCATCAGATCAACATATTCCCGGTTTGAAAGAACTTCTTCTTCAAAGATATTCAGGCAAAGGCGGGCAAACGCCAGGGCATCTCCCGCGATTTCCTTTATTCCGGCCCGTTCTTTTTCGGATACCGGTTTTGACACACCGCCCGGCAGACCGCAAACCGGGTAAAGCGGGCTTCCACTGATTAGGGCATTGAGCCCCCGAACCCTTTTTCGAATCTCAATAACTTTTTTTCCGATTTTTCCCCCAAGTTTGCCGATCACACCAAAGATATTTTTTCCAAAACCCTTGTCATTGGAACCGACCAGTAAATCCGGCCCCCCGAGATAGAAGAAATGCAGGAGATGGTCTTCATAAATAAAAGCCGTGTGCATCAACTCCCTTATTATTTTTGCGGCCGCAGTGGGTTCCACCCTAAAGAGCGCATCCAGCGCCTTTACAGATGCAATATGATGAGCCGTGGGGCAAACCCCGCAGATTTTCTGGGTAAGGGTCGGCATCTCCTCAGCCGCCCTCCCCTCGCAGAATTTCTCAAACCCTTTGAAGTCCGGAATCTGGAAAAACGCGCGATCCACCTGACCCTCGGAATCAAGGCGTATCTCGATTTTTCCATGGCCTTCCAATCGGGTAATGGGATCTATGACAATTCTGCGGGTCATGTTTCGGTCCCTTTCCCACCACCCAGAATGGAATGGGGCAAACTGTACCGATAAAAAAGCCCTCCCGGGTCAGGGATCGAAGCTGTAATCCGCCTGATCTCATCTTCATGGTCCGCATCAATCATGGAGGCAATAAAAGACAACATGCCGGCCCCGTGATCTTCCATTGTTTCCAAGGGACCAAAACAACCTCGACAGGGCATATTGGCCTGGATACAGCGGCTGCCGCACCCCCCCCTTGTTGCGGGTCCCAGGCAGATGATCCCCTGGGGCAGAAAACATTTTCCCGGATCCCAGTCGGTTTCATGAACCCTTTTAAATCTTTTCACCCTTATTATTTCAGGCTTGCTTTCAAGAAGGGGACATGTGTGACAAAGTGCCTTTCCGTCCCCGAATACAAAACCCTTTTCCGGGAGCTTCCCCTCAAGTACGGACCATACAGCTTTCCCCACAAGTTCCGGAGGCGGCGGGCATCCCGGGATAAAACAATCCACATCAATCACCTGATCCAGGGCCATTACCTTGTCAATTAGCGGTGAAAGTTTCGGTCCCCGCTCTGAACCTTCTACCGATCCGCCAGGCAGAATTCCGCCGAGATTCCTCACCGTGGGAACATCCCTGAAAGACCGTTCCAGAATCTCCTGAACCGTGTGGAAATTGCCCAGGCCCACAATGCCGCCCAGGTGCGCGCAGGTGCCATGTGCAAAAATGACTTTCGATTTTCGACGCAGCAGCTGAGCCATACGGGCCTGTTCACGGAGCCTTATGGCGCCGTTAATCAGGGACAGATCGATTTCACCATCATCCAGTGCCTCTAAATCTTTGAGTCTGCTGTCCAAGGCAACCGGCCAGAAAACGATGTCCGCACGTTCAGCAAGTTCCAAAAGACCCTCCGAAAGATCAATCACCGATTCCTCGCATCCGCCGCAGCTGGAACACCAGTATAGCGCAATTTTGGGTTTATCAGGCATGGTCAAACGGCCCCAATCTCTTTAACAATTTCACCATTTCCCCGGTGACACGAGCGAATTTTTCTCCGTCGCCGGCTGAAACGAAATCAAATCTGATTCTATCATTTTTGATACCATTTTGTTGAAGAATCCGCTCCAGCAATGGGATTCTTTTCAATGCCTCAATATTCCCCGTCTTATAATGGCAATCGCCCGGAGCGCAACCGAGAATCAGAACCCCGTCGGCGCCGATCCTGAATGCTTCCAGAACAAATCGAGGATCGACCCGACCGCTGCACATGACACGGATTTCCCGCAGATTGCGAGACGGAAATTCTTTTCCGCCTCTCCCCGCGGCATCCGCCCCTTCATAGGAACACCAGTTACACAGAAACAAGATGATCTTCGGTTCAAAACCATGCATGGCTCAACCTAACCCATCAGACCTCTTAACTCTGAAAATATGGCCCCCGTGGAAAAATGCCCGGCGCTTATGGCCCCGCTGGGACAGGCAGCGGCACATACGCCGCACCCCCTGCACATGGCCTGATTGATGGAAACTTCTGGTTCATCATCTTCCAGGGCAATGGCTTTAAATGCGCAGAGGCTTATGCAAACCAGGCACCCGGAGCAAATCTCCGGGTCAATTTCGCAGACCATAGGTTCCAGGGCCAATGGTTCTCCGGGTGCCAACTTCCCCATAATTCTGCCGGCTGCAGCATGCCCCTGGGCCACCGAAGAGGGGATATCTTTCGGCCCCTGCGCGCATCCAGCCATAAAGATCCCTTCCCGAACAGTAGAGACCGGATCCAATCCGGCATCGGCCTCTTGAAAAAAACCGTTTTCCCCCAGTTTCACATCCAGAATTCCAGCGATTCCTTCTGTTTCCACACCACTCTCCATGGCCGTAGCCAGAACCACCATATCAAATTCGTTCCGTTCCAACTCCCCTTGGGTATCCGTATGGGTAATCAAAATGCTTCCGGTTCCCTTTCGGATCTCAATGGTATCCGGCCGCAGCATGCGAAAAAATTCAATACCATCTTCTTTGAGAACTTTCCGGTAAAATCGCTGGGCGTCTTTTCCCGGGAGACACAAATCAGAATGAAACTGGCAAATACCGGCTTCCGGCAACTGCAACCTGGCCTGGTGTGCATGTTTCAAAGTATAAAGACAACAGACACCGGAACAGTAATCATTGAATTTTTCCGTCCTCGACCCCACACAGTGAACGAAGGCAATGTTCCGGGGAGGTCGACCGTTGGTCAGCAGAATTTTCCCCTCCGTGGGACCGTTTGAATTGACCAGCTGCTCGAATTCAAGGCTGGTGATAATATTTTCAGCCTTCCCATAGCCATACCGAACATCCTTTTGGGGATCAAAGGAACCGAAGCCTGTGGCAACCACAACGGCCCCCACCTTCAACACCCGAACCCTTTCGGTCTCTTCATACCGAATTGCGCCAAAAGGACAAGATTCCAGGCAAAAATGGCATAACTCACCCTGAAACCGCAAACAGTTCTCCCCATCAATCAATGCCACATTGGGAAGCGCGCCTGAATAGGGGATATAAATTGCTTTGCGACCGGCCATCCCTCCCATAAACGGCATGGGCACGGTGACGGGACAAACCTCAAAACAGGCGCCGCAGCCGATACAGGCCTCCATATCAACAAAACGCGCCTTTTGCCGGACATTGACCATGAAATTCCCCAGATACCCTCTTACCTCAACCATTTCGGTCAATGTCAGGACTTCAATATCATTATGGTGCAGTATGGCATCCAGCTGGGATTCGATCAGGCAGGATGCGCACACCATGTCCGGATAGAGATCTTCGTGCCCGGCAACCCTCCCGCCGATACAAGGCTCTTTCTCAATAAGATACACCTTCCGGTTCTTCCGTGCCACGGCAAGGGCTGTGCTGATTCCCGCAACCCCCGCTCCCACCACAAGGACATCGGCACAGCACTCGATTGTCTTTATTTCGAGCGGTTCATGCAGACGCACCCGGTTGATGGCCCCGCGGATCAGTTCCCCGGCCTTTTCGGTCGCATCCGATTTCTCTTGAATCACCCAGGCGCACTGTTCCCGAATGTTGGCGATTTGCAAAAGAAAAGGATTGAGGCCGGCATTTTTCAATACATCCCGAAACGTCTGCTCATTTTCTTTTGGAGAACACCCGGCAATGACGACCCGCGATAATTTGTGGGCTTGAATATCCTTTTTCAGAAATTCTTTTCCATCCGGTGAGCATAAAAACCCGAAAGATCTGACCAGCACCACATCTTTGTGCTCCCTTGCGTCTTCCAAAAGGTTATCCATGTCCACAGCATCCTTGATGTTGGGACCGCATTCACAAATATATACGCCGATTCTTTGGGGCATGTTGAAAAACCAGGTGGCCTCCGCTTGTTCAAACTGTGCGATGATCTTGAAAACATTACAAGAGGAAGGACTTTTGAGATAACGATACTACTCAGCCATTTTTCTGAAAGCAAGAGGAAATCACTACTGAATCTTTTGTGATTGAGCTTTCATTGGCTTGACATCCCCCATATCATTGAAATAATCTCTTGCCCATATAGTGGATTTGCCTGAAAAAATCGAAGGGGGTCAGACCTGAATGAAAAAAATCGGAAGATTGCATGTACTGACGGATACCACGCTGCAGCATCGTTTCACACACCTGGAACTCACGGAAATGGCCATTGACGGAGGTACTCAGACGATCCAGTTTCGCCAGAAAAAGGGTTCAACCAGAGAATTGATCAAAACCGCCACTGCCATGAAGCGGTTGTGCGCAAGCAAAGGGGCCACCTTTATTGTCAATGACCGGATCGATGTGGCTATTGCCGCCGAAGCGGATGGGGTACATCTGGGCCAGAACGATTTTCCCATTCCTCTGGCGAGAAAACTTCTGGGAACGGACCGCATTATCGGGGGATCCGCCGCAACCCCGGAAGAAATGGAAACCTGTATTCGGGAAGGTGCCGATTATGTGGGCTTCGGGCCCGTTTATCCCACCGGCAGCAAGGACGATGCGGGGCCTGTCAGCGGCATTGATCGTCTCAAACGAATCGTTCAATCAACGCCGGTACCGGTCATTGCCATCGGCGGTATTGACCAAAACAACGCATCCCATGTGATGGGCGCGGGTACCCATGGCATCGCCGTCATTTCCTCTGTTTGTTGCCGGGATGATCCGCAGAAAGCCGCCCGGGATCTTTACCATGTCATAGAAGCAGCGTCTGCAGAACAAAGCCCGCCACTAGAATGAGCAGAAAAACGGCCATCAAGGTCCAATAGTATTTCTTTTCTGACAAATATTCCATAACAAGATCTCGATACTGCAAAATATAGCCTTCATGACAACTTTTGGTGGGAGACAGTACGCTCAACCCATACCCAACCCCAAAAGAAACCAGAAACCCGAACACATTCCACCATAACCAGGAAACCGCACTGCCAAAAAATTGCCAGAGAAAGAGATTGAAAGCAACGCCTGCTGCCAGTCCGATGACGGCACCCGTCTGGGATCCGCGCCGGGTCAGGATGCCCAGCCAGAAAACCGCCAGTATGGGTCCATAGAACGCGGAGCCGATTTTGTTGACCAATTCCAGCACTGTTTCCGATCCGCCAATCATTTGAAGGGCAAATCCGGTGGCCACCACGCCCCAGAAAACGGTCAACCCGCGTGACCAACGCACTTTCGCGGCATCGGATATGTTGGACAATTTCGGAAATATCCGGACCAGAAAATCCTCATAGGTGGCTGCGCTCAGCGAATTGAGGGCGCTGTCAACACTCGACATGGAAGCGGCGAAGAATCCCGCGATGAGAATACCCAGGATTCCCTTCGGGAAATATTCCATCAAAAAATAGGGCACCAGAAAATCAGGCTGTTGATCCTGTAATCTATGGGCAAATTCCGGGTGACGCATCAAAAATGGGATAAGCAGAACACCAAAAGTGCAATAGGTCAAAACCAGGAGAAAGCGAAGGACACCATTCATCAATAATGCCTTCTGCGCTTCTCTGGGAGTGGCGGTGGTCAGCAGTCTCTGGGCCTGGCTCTGGTCGCACCCGTAATAGGAGAGATACAGGAAAAAGCCACCGATGAGCATGGGCCAGAATCCGAAGGTTTCCCCATCTCCCAGGCCCGTGGCCGAGAAATCGAATACGCGCAATCGCTGGGGCTGCGCCTTCAGCAGGGAAAAGGCTTCGCCATCCAGCATGCCGAAAAGAATGACAATGGCCAGAAGTGATCCACCCCAAAGAATAATGAGCTGAAGAATATCTGAATAGATGTCCGCCACAATCCCACCAAATGTGGTGTAAAGAATGGATACCCCTCCGATGAGCAGGATGGTTTGCCAGAGCGGCCACTTTAGACATACCGCGGTTACAATGGCGGTGGCCAGCAGGGCCACACCGGAACCCAGGCCCCGACTCACCAGGAATACCGCGCTGATGCTCATGCGGGTCAGCCGGCCGAACCGTTTCTCCAGATATTCGTAGATGGTAACGGCCCGGGTCCGGTGGTAGAGGGGAACCATGATGAGCATAATGCCCATCATGGCCAGGGGTATGGCAAATTCATATTGCAGCCATAAGAGACCGCCATTCCCTTTGAGGGCGATAAAGGCCGGTGCACCCACCAGACTGATGGCGCTCACCTGGGTGGCCATAATGGAGAGTCCAACCTGCCAGGCGGGCATGGCGCGCCCGCCCAGGTAATAGTCTTCCTGGGACTTCTGGCGACGTCCGATATAACCGCTCATGCCGATAATGGCGCTGAGGTAAATGCTGAGTATAAACCAGTCGATGCCTGTCATGGGAATGAACCCGAACCTCTTGTTTTCAATGCAACATACCAGAGGTCGGTATTTGCTGCAACTGGGTTGTAGATTGCGGTCTTAAGCGCTTGAACATAATTAGTCTTTCAATAGGCGCTTGAAATAAATTACAGGATTTTTTTTGATGTGGATCGAAAAAAGGTTGGGTGGCGCAGAATTGGGATCTCTCTCCTACGCCACCCAAAGAGAGTAATAAAGAAACTTTTTAGAAAACAACCTGCCTTTGTTAGATTTTGGTAAGCGGCAAGTTAGGAGTCAGTAAAATGTGAAAGGATGAAAGGCCACCATCAGTTGACTGCCCTAAACGCTTTTCCGTCCCGGCGACACATGAGCATGGCGGCATGTTTTCCCGACACCAGGGTCGGGATGACGCCGCCCCCCGGCACCACCCATTGACCGGCCATGAAGAAATTGTCCAGGCCCGGCAGGGTTCGCTTCACCGTTGTACTGAAGATCTTATCGGTAATGGCAAACCCCTCAAAAGCGCCCTGACGATTCCGGGTATAGCGCCACCAGGTATGGGGCGTAGCCACATTCGTCATTTCCACCTGATCTTCGATTCCGGGCCATATGTCATTCAACCGCTCCAAGACCTGCTTGGCGGCCATTTCTTTTTCTATTTTGTAAGCCTTTTTATTCTCTCTGATATCTTTCCATGGTTGCCATTGGGATTCGATCATGACCTGAACGAGGGCGCGTCCCGCCGGTGAACAGTTGTTACAGTAGTTGAAAACACGGATGACCCAGCAATCGCCGGTTAAGAAACCGGCTTCGATGTTGGAAGTGGGTTTCAGCATCACAATGGATGGTTCATTTGAGAAATCGCGGGCTATGCCGTAATTCATCAGAACTACCGGTTTAAAGAGCGGCCATTCTTCATGCAACTTCTTGAGTGGGGCAGTTAAATACAGGCCTTCCAGCATGTGATAAAGCGTTGAATATCCATCCGCCGCCGACACGATATGATCGGCCCGATATTCGTCCCCATTTGTGAGCCGTACCCCCACTGCTTTCTCATTTTCAATCAGGACTTTTTCCACCGTCGATCGATAAGCAACCTCACCGCCCAGATCCAGATAACACTTTTCCAAGGCCCGGGCAAATCCTCCGGAGCCGTCTTTCCGAACCGCCATGTTCCCGCTCGACAGTGCACCCAGAATGATCATGACAAAAACCACCGGCACTTCAGGTAAGAAGAGATGCCTGAAGATATGCGCCAGCCAGGGGTCATGGAGTTCCCGGGCAGCCTGGTCAAGGGATTGGGTATACCAGCCTGAATAATAACGAAGTGTTCCTCTCATGCTGATCATCATTTTGATCGTGTCCCACCATCTGCTCATATCCGGCGGTTTTCCCATGGATTCGCTCATATTCCAATGCCTGAAGGCCTTGGCACCGTTGATGATTTTGTCGACAAATGCGGCATCTTTGGGAGAGAGCTTCTTCATGGTTGATGCCAGTTGATCAAGATCCTGCGTGATATCCAGAATGCGGTCCTGGGCAGGGTCCAGAAATCGGCCGTAGTTGGTGATTTCAATATATTGGTCTTCCTGATCAATGCCCAGTTCCCGATAAATGTCATGGTCGGGCCGTCCGGGCCGCCAACCCATGTAGAAATGAATACCGCCGTCAATGGTGTAGCCCTGCCGTTTCCATTGAGCCGCCACACCACCGGGATGGCGCGCGTGTTCAAATATCTGACATTGATACCCGTTTCTTTGCGCATAGATCCCGGTGGAAAGACCCCCCAGTCCTGCACCAATGACAATAACTGATGATTTGGCCATGGATTCCTCCTTTTTGTCTAGTAACTATGCACGGTAGAATCTTCACAAAGGATTAGGTTATTCGATAAAAAATATCCGATTTGATCTTTTTGAAAATATCTATTTTTGAAAAGCCAAAAGCAATGGTTTTTTTGTTTGACAACTAATAAAACAAAAATATTGGCATTTGCCAATTATTATTAAGTAGGATATAATTTCATTTAACTATTTAAAAGGAGGTTTGTCATGTCTGAAAAGAAAAAATTAACAAACAATGTTGGGGCGCCCGTTTCCGATAATCAAAATGTCATGACCGCGGGACCGCGAGGGCCGCAATTACTGCAGGATGTCTGGTTTCTGGAAAAATTAGGCCATTTTGACCGTGAGGTAATCCCGGAGCGCCGGATGCATGCAAAAGGCTCCGGCGCCTATGGAACCTTTACCGTCACCCACGATATCACAAGATATACCAAGGCAAAGATCTTTTCTGAAATCGGGAAAAAAACGGAGCTTTTCGTCCGTTTTTCCACTGTGGCCGGAGAACGTGGGGCTGCTGACGCGGAGAGGGACATCCGTGGGGTTGCCATGAAATTTTACACGGAAGAAGGAAACTGGGATCTGGTGGGAAACAATACACCTGTTTTTTTCTTGAAAGATCCGAAGAAATTCCCGGACCTTAACCATGCGGTAAAGAGAGATCCCAAAACAAATATGAGGAGCGCACGAAACAACTGGGATTTCTGGACGTCTCTTCCCGAATCTCTACACCAGGTAACCATAACCATGAGTGAGAGAGGGATCCCCTGTTCTTATCGTCACATGAACGCCTATGGCAGTCACACATTCAGCCTGATTAATGCCGACAATGAAAGATTCTGGGTAAAATTTCATTTCAAGACACAACAGGGAATCAAGAACCTGACCGATGAAGAGGCTGAGGCCATTGTCGGAAAAGATCGGGAAAGCCACCAGCGTGATCTTTTCGCGACCATCGAAAAGGGCAATTTCCCGAAATGGGACATGAAAATTCAGGTCGTACCGGAAAAGGATGCGGCAAACTTCCCATTTAATCCGTTTGATCTTACCAAGGTCTGGCCCCATGGAGACTATCCGCTTATTGATGTGGGCACCCTTGAATTAAATAAGAACCCTGAAAATTATTTTGCCGAGGTTGAACAAGCAGCGTTCAATCCGGCCAATATTGTTCCGGGAATCGGCTTTTCCCCGGATAAAATGCTTCAGGGCCGTCTCTTTTCCTATGGTGATGCTCAGCGGTATCGTCTTGGTGTCAATCATCATCTTATCCCGGTCAACCGTGCCCATTGCCCGGTTCACACGTTTCATCGTGATGGCGCCATGCGAGTGGATGACAATCATGGGGGCACTATCGGCTATGAGCCAAACAGTTATGGGGAGTGGCAGGAACAGCCGGATTTCCGCGAACCACCACTTGATCTTGAAGGGGCGGCCGACCAATGGAACCACCGTGAGGATAATGACGATTACTACACCCAGCCCGGCAACCTGTTTCGAATGATGAACGCGGGAAAGCGAAAGGCTCTTTTCGGCAATACGGCACGGGCAATGGGTGATGCGCCCGAAAAAATCAAGATCCGCCATATTGAAAACTGCAGCAAGGCTGATCCGGATTATGGCAGAGGTGTTGCTGAAGCGCTTGGCATAAGCCTTGGCAAAAGGAAATGAAACCCAGAATTCTTTTTATTTGCCAACACAACAGCGGGCGCAGTCAAATTGCCGAGGCCTATTTAGTGCCCGAACGAAAACTGTCTTTTTCGCCAATCTCTGCGTCAGATAAA
>CAYPQJ010000075.1:0-17547 GCA_964412835.1 uncultured Desulfobacteraceae bacterium
TTTCTCCCAGTTCCAATTTTTGAACATACTTTTTCGTATCCAGGTACTGAAAAAAGTCTTGTACGTACTGGTTAATCAGGTCGCAATACCGTTTTTGGCGAGCAGTTACACCCTCATTGATTTCTCTTTGGGCATTGATCGCTTTCTGATCGGGTGCGTCCTTTTGCAGAGGCTTCTTTTCACCGGGTTTAAACTGATAATCCACCATTTCCCCGGTGGCCTGAGGCTTTAAAAGGGTATCCTTTTCACTGATGCCGTCACCCCGCGTCTGGTCAGTCGGCATATCCCCGGTTTTTTGAAGCTTTCCGGCCGGCTCCAGGGCAACACCCTGTTTCCCCGATGCATCCTTTAGTGATTCGTCTTTTGCACTTCCATCCCGGCGGCTTTCCTCGGTTGTCAAAACTTCCACAGCCACCAGCGCTTCTTCGGTTTCAGGTTGCGTGTATTTATACCAACCATAACCCACGGCTGCCGCCACGCCTAACACCAGCAGCAGGACCCATAGCCACACAAGCCCCCCTTTTTTATTGCCCATGCTTGTCTCCTCTATACGGAATCATTGTAGTTCGGCCTTTACTCATGCGGCATCTTTGCGATATTTTTCCCGACCTTCAACATAGAGGTCGTTTCCAAAGGTATCATTGACCACAATGGCCGGCAGGTTTTCCACGGTCAACTCCCGACCATGGGGTTGATTTGTGCTGAAATATACAAAAGATGGGAAAGATAATCAATGATGATATTCGGAAACGGTGTTTATCCGCAAGCGGAAAAAACCGGAAGCTGAATTGGGGGGACACGCAATGTTACTTTTTCGGCAATAACCCTTTCAATTTTTCAAACGGGTTATGGGTAAAGTCGTCATTTTTTTCGTCGCCGACCGGGGTATCGGCGCCCTCCAGATAATCCAGATGGCGGCGATGTTCGTTGTCATGGCAGTAGATACAGAGGTTCTCCCAGTTGCTGCCGTCGGCGGGGTTGTTTTCGTGATTGTGGTCCTTGTGGTGAACCGTCAATTCGTGCACATTCCGGTTCGTGAACTCCCTGGCGCAACGGGCGCACACCCAAGGGTGGATCTTGAGAGATTGTTCACGGTAGCCTTTTTCTTTCTGGCCCTGATTCTGGCGGGAGCGGGCCAGAAACTCATCGATCTTGTCGGCTTTGCTTTTTCCCATGGATTTTTCCTCCCGCTTTTCCAGAAACAAAAATCAGATATTAACCACCTTATCGGCCAATTGCATGGCCGTTACGATATCTAACATATTTGTGGTTTCTCCCACCATTTTTTTTTCAAGGAGATTAAAATGGGTGAGGCAGGTGCCGCAAACCAGAATGTAAACACCGCTTTTTTCGAGCTCCTCCAGCACCGGCAGCACTTCCGAATCCGATATGGTCATTTTGACACCGTTGTTCACAAAAACCAACCGCCACAACTCCCCACCCATCTCCTTCAGGGTTTTCAGAAAACTGACCATGAGTTTCAAGCCCAGTTCATCATCCCCATGTCCCATTCGATCGGTTCCCACCATGACCATGATTTTCTGCTTCACCTCTTCCGATTCAACGGTTTTAACCGGTGCGGCTGCTGATTCGGAGCCTTCTCCAGCATGACCCGTAACATGGAAGTCAGTCCCTTCTTCACTGGCGGACACATCAAAACCCTGATACTCCATAAACCGTGTGACGTTCTGCCTTGCCGCTTCATTGTCCACAATAACGATCAGTTTTTCAGGTTTTTCCTGCTCAATTAATTCTTTGGTTTTCAGTACCGGGGCGGGACAAGCCAAACCACGGCAATCGATTTCTGTGCTCATTTAATTCTCCTTTAAAGGGCAGGCACAGGGGCCTGCCCCTACCTATTCCACAAAAATCCTTTCCTCGGATGTGGATATCACGCCCCCGATGATCACGGCCTCATGAACACCCCCGGTTTTCAATGCTCTCAGCAGATCGGCGGAATCCTTTTCAGACACGCTGATGAGAAGCCCTCCGGATGTCTGAGGATCAAACAGAAGGTCCTGAAGGAAGCGATCCACCGACGGCAGAAATTCCATCATACCGGAACGAAATTCCCGGTTTCGATAGGCCCCCGCCGGAATAAATCCCATCTGCGCATACTCGCGAGCTTCCGGAATAATGGGAATTCGATCGCTTTGTAGCCGTATACCGCATCCCGAATCCAGGACCATCTCCGCCAGGTGACCCAAAAGGCCAAAACCCGTGATATCGGTGCAGGCATGCACCTCATAACGGCTCATGATCTCAGCCGGTTTTTGATTCAATCGGGCCATGAGGTGCGTAACCGATTCAACTACCTCCGGAGAAGCAATCCCCCCTTTAACAGCCGTGTTCACAATGCCGGTTCCCAGGGGTTTGGTCAGAATCAGCCGGTCGCCGCCTTTGAGATTCTTCTGGGTCAAAATGCGTTTCGGATGGATAAAACCGGTGACGCTCAAACCGTATTTCAGTTCCGGATCCTCCACACTGTGACCACCCACCAGAACCACGCCGGCCTCTTTCATCTTATCAATGCCCCCCTGAAGGATCTCCCGAAGGATTGACATATCCATCTGTTCCAGGGGGAATCCCACCAGATTCATGGCGGTCTTGGGAACACCCCCCATGGCGTAGACATCGCTTAAGGCATTGGCCGCTGCAATCTGTCCGAACCAGTAGGGATCATCCACAATGGGGGTGAAAAAATCCACGGTCTGGATCAGGGCGAGATCATCATTCACCCGGTAAACACCGGCATCGTCCGCCCGGTCGAGGCCTACGATCACATTTTCATCCGTCGGAAATTCCAGTCCACAAAGCGCCCGATCCAGGTCCCCTGGCGGCAGTTTGGACGCTCAGCCGGAACCTTTAACGGTTTGCGTGAGACGGATTTCTTCTTTTCCGGTCAATGGTTTTCTCCCTGGGATTTATCACCGTAGAACAGCACATAGGTTAATGGGGCATTTTCGAAAAGCCTCCAAGCGGTTGTTGAATTTATAAACTAACCCCCGCTTGCTTCTTTTTCAATCTGGAATTTCCGATATTTAAATCGATAGTATATGGGAAATCCGATCCAGCCGTCGTAGCATCGCTACTTTGGCGGAGTCGGCTTTGATGGAAATCGACCATCGGGGGTGAGATCCGGTCCTCCGTGTATCAACACGTCATCATGGTCAACGGGAAATTCGGCCGTAATGTCCATACCATTATCGTATTTGAACCAGACTTCACCTTTAAGCTGTTTTCGGACCAGGTTGCGAATCAATTTTAACCCCAGTGTCTCGGTACCCTCAATATCCACATCTTCAGGAATTCCGGTCCCATTGTCGCGTATTCGAAACCGAACCCGTCCGTCATCTGTTTCCACCATTGAGATGAAACATTCCCCTGTTGTATCTTCAGCATAGGCGTGCTTGTAAACATTTGACAGCAATTCGTTTAACACCAGTGCGCAGGGAATGGCCTGGGTTACGGACAGAAAAACATGGGAACATTCAATTCTGGGACGAATCCGTCGATAGCTGTTGGTGTAAATCTGGGCCATGGACGACAGCAGCCTTCGAATGTGGATCGCCATATCGATTCGGGTAAAAGATTCACTGCGGTAGAGTTGAGAATGCACCAGGCTCATGGCATAAATTTTTGACCGGGCATCAGCCAGTACGATCTTTGCTTCCTCACTCAGCGTCCTTCGGCGGGTCAGATCCATCAGGCTGGAAATCACCTGAAGATTGTTCTTCACGCGATGATGGATTTCACCCAGCAGCAGCACTTTTTCATCCAGGGAATCCTGAATCCTTTTTTCCGCCACCATCCGCTCGTCGATTTCTTCCCTGAGCCTTTGATTGGCCTCACGCAATTCCCATGTCCTCTCGCGAATCCGCTCCTCCAGATTCTCTCGATGTTTCTGAAGGGTTTTTTCAACATCCTTTCGAATTCTGATCTCATTTTCCAGCTTTAAATTGGTCTCGGTTGCACGCTCGGCCAGGCGAAGCGCCTCCCGGGCGGATTCTTCCGCACTTTTCCCGGCTTGTAAAAGCGAGGCATTCCGTTGCTCAATCTGGTGCAGCATTTCGTTAAAGGCATCCACCAGAAAACCGATTTCATCCTTGCCGTGTTTGAGTGCCCTCACAGCGTAGTTTTTTTCTTTTGAAATCGATCTGGATAAAGACGCCAACTCAGTAATGGGGTTCACAATGGTTCTCTGAAGCCTCATGGAGATCAGAAAAGTAATGAGAATGGAAAATAAAAGCACCAGGGCTGCAATAAAAAAATGGTCTTTTCTTTGCCCGACCATCTGGCGCATATCTGATTGTATGTAAACCGTTCCGATGGGGTTGTCTTCCATGCGCACTTCTCTGTACAGATGCAACATCTGTTTTTTGAAAGTGGGAGCGTTTTTTTGAACCGCCGGCGGCATTTCCGGTGCAGTAAACCCTTCTCGAACATAACGGGCCAGAGGGGTTCCTTTTGCCGTAAAAATCCCCGCGGAAATAATGCTCGGCTTTGTCTTGAGGAAAGAGAGGGTCTCCCTGCCATCCGCCGTATCGTCAAACAAGAGGGCAGCCGTACAATTGTAGGCCAGGATGTCTGCAATGGTGGATATCTGTGCCTTCATTGTTCGACGAGTTTCCCAGCGGTCATAAACCATGAGACCTGCAAAACCCAACAAGAGCGTTGTGAAATTCATGGCCATGATGGCCAAAAGGAATTTCTGTTTGATGGGTCTATCTTTAAAAAACATCACGGCATTTCCAGGTTTACAGGTTCTGTATCATATACAATGTCGGACATTCTGAGCAGTCTCGATCGGATTTTCAGACGGGATTTTCGAACAGCGGATAGATTGATGATAAATCTTTTCCGTTTCTTTTCCGCTTTCCGTAAACCACCGGGGTCTTCGAAAGAAACCATTCCCCCCAAACGGACAAATCCAGCCTTGTCACTGATCGTCAGGACAGGTTTGCCATTGACTTCCTTGAGGAGTTCCTTCAGGATTTGCGGTTCTGTATCGCCCACAAAAAGAACCTGACAGCAATCATCCAACCCCTCGGGTCCGGCCAGTGAAAAAACCACCAGTTTTTTTCCTTTGATCATTTTGCCCGCCATGGGCTTCAATGCTTCATAAACCCGCGGGGCACCATAAGTCGCCAACTTGATGGTGTCTGAAGCAGCATTTTTCGGCCAGTCCACAAAAAGAAGAAAATTATAGAGATACAGGGCCGTGATCTCCTGTTTTTTGGCATTTTCGGGGTCAGCGGAAAGAGACATCCGCGACATGGTGATCCATGGCAGGATGAAAATGAGGCAGAAAAGCAATCTTACGATTTTCCGATTGGCAGTGTTCATAACACTCAAGGGATTGCTGATTAAGGCCAACTGGCCAGGAAATATCGATCAATTTCATCCATGGCCGGTTGAAAATGAAGGTCATTGTGCATGGCACAAATGACTTCAACAAAACAGATGGGCACCCAGAGCGCCTCCTCCGAAATACGTTTTTGAGCTCTGGACAGGAGTTTTCCCCTTTCTTCCGCCCCCAGGATGCCGTTTGCCTGTTCCAGAAGGCGGTTGATTTCGGGCGTTGTTCCGTAACAGGCGTCAGCATCAGCCATAAAAAAATGGTTCAACAGGGCACTGGCATCGAAAATGGAATAACTGCCCCAGGTCATAAACGCCAGGGGAATTTCCCCCTTTAGAAACTTTTGATAGAACTGATCCCATTTTCCCATCATCCATTGGGGCTTTGCCCGGATGCCCACGGCTTTAAGATCCCCTAAAATGCTTTCGGCCGCACTTTCGTTATTAATGGCATAATAATCGGTATCAAAACCGGTCGGGTAACCGGCTTCCGCCAGCAGCTTCCTGGCCCTGGCAGGGTCATAGGGATAGCGGGTCACATGGTTTTCGTAACCAAAATGCAAAGGACTCACGACACTGTCGGACAAAACGGCAAACCCGTTAAAGGCGTCTCTGATAATTTTGTCTCGGTTGATGGCGTGATTCACCGCCTGGCGCACTTTTTTGTCCTTAAAAGGGGTTGCACCGCTTCGGCCCCGAGCGTCCATCACCAAAAAATAGACCCGCAGGATATCGGTGCTGAGGACCTTCACCTGATCGGCCTGTTTCAAAAACAGCACCTGTTCGGGGTTGACGCAACCGGAACGCATGAGATCCACTTCTCCGGATATCAGGGCTTCCATTTGCGGAATCGTTTCTTTGATGATCCGGATTTTCAGTTTCGGTATTTTTGCGATTCCTTTGGGCCCACCGAAATACCGGAGGTTTCTTTCAAAGTTCATTTCTGTAAAACCCCTGTTTGAAACCAGGCGGTACGGACCGGTTCCCACGGGATGCCGGCCGAAACCCTTCTTTCCCACTTCCTGATAATACCCCGGTGGGTAGATGAACAGAACATTGGCAAGGAGCTGAGAAAGCGTCGGGATTGGTTTGATCACTTCAATGCGAACGTGATGATCGTCCAATACCATCACATCTTTTATATCCGCCAGATACCGTGAAACCCGGGAATCGGAATTTTTGAGAAGACCCAGCGAAAATTTTACGGCCGCCCCATTAAAGGGCTCCCCATTGTGGAATCTAACCCCTTTTCGAAGTGTCAGTTCCATATCACCATTGTCCAGGATTCTGTAGGACTTAGCCAGTCCGGGTACGATCTTTCCAGTCACCGGATCTCTGTAAAGCAGGGTGTCCCCCCAGTTGTGGTAGAGGGTCAAGACCTGACGGGTGTTGCTGACGGCAGGATCCAGGCTTTTCGGTCGGGCTTTACCGAGACAAACCACAAGGGTGTCTTTTTGGGCTTGAGATAATGCATCCACCGGAGCAATCAAGCCGGAAAGAAGTATACAAAAAGTTAAAAAAAATCTTATCATGTAACATCTCCCCAAACGGTGTGTTTCCTGAACCCGTTTCGGTCACGGATTAGGGACTATTTAATTGCTGAATCTAGCACCCGGGAGATGAATTGTAAAGCAAGGTTCCTAAAACTGAACCCTTGAAAATGAACTTTATCCAAGGAATCCACCCATGCAAGGTGTCAAGCCCGTTGAATCGGTTATAGCGGCGTTTCAAGCCATTCTGCAGAAGGACGGTAATGTGGGCGAATTGTTTGAAAAAGCCAAAAACCGCTATGTCGCACTGCAAAAAAAGGAAAAAAAGGAACTCTTTCGAGCAATCATCGTGCGTATGGAGGTCCTTCAGCAAGATATGCAGCCTATTTTAAGAAACCTGGTTGCGTGCAAGCCGGATGATCCGTCCTGGCCCCGCCTGATTTCACAACTCAGAACCCAAAGCTATTCACCGCGGCTTGAAGTGTTCAAAAAAATATCCCTGGCCCCGGGAGGGCTCAAATTCCTCCTGGATTTCCGGGGGGATCTGCTGTCCATCCGGCGTCATGGGGGCAGTGACCTGGGGCCCCTTGATTCGGATATTGTCTTTCTGTTTGAAATGTGGTTTCAGGAGGGCCTTCTCTATCTGGAAGAAATTACCCGGAATTCCGCTTACAGGCAGATCGCGCTCATCAAAGACCGGGACCTGGTTCACCCCATGGCCAGCATTGAGGAGATGGGCCAACGCCTGGGGAAGGATCGACGTTGTTTTGCCCTTTACCACCGGCTGATGCCCTATGAACCCATCATTTTTATTGAAGTGGCCTTGACCCGGGGGATTTCCCGCAGCATGGCGGAAATCATGGTGGACCCTGAAGACCGACCGGGTGAAACCCGGACCGATACGGCCGTCTTCTACTCCATCAACAATACTCAGAATGGCCTCGTGGGACTGGGTATGGGCAAAATGTTGATTGGAAAGGTGGTGGCCTACCTCAAAGATGAGAACAAAAAACTTAAAAATTTTGTCACCTTGAGTCCTATCCCCGGTTTCTGGAAAGGGTATCTGAAACCGATTCTGGAAGGAGAAAATGACAGGTTTTCCCTTAAACAGGATGACATCATGGGTTATTTTTCCAAAAAGGTGGTAACGAAGATATTGGGGCGGCGTGAAGATACTGAGACGGGTTCAACTGATTTGTGCAGGGCACTGCTCGCCATTTTGAGCGGGGCATCATGGGTTCAGGACGAAGAACTGAAAAAGGATCTGAAAAACCCGCTTTGCAGGATCGCTTACCATTACATTACCGAAGAAAAAACCTCCCGAGACAAGCCACTCAATCCCGTTGCGGGTTTTCATTTGGGAAACGGCGCCGCCGTATCTGAAAAAAATGTGCATTTTCTGGCCAACCCTTCGCCCAGGGGTCTGCGGGAATCCTGTGGGGTCATGGCCAACTACATTTATACTTCCAGTTGGCTGGGGCAGATCAAACGATCATTCGGATGGTTCGACCGAGTGGAAATCAGGGGACTTTTTGGCAAAGGTCCTTGAGATCAGGGTGTTTCTTTTATCTTGACAATCATTTGAACGGCTGGTATTTAGTTACATTGTAGCTAAATCATAGCCATCAGGGCTTTCTGCCTTCACTTTGAAAAATAATGACAACCGCTATTATGGAACAAACACTCACAGGAGGTTATATCATGGATATCATCCCCGAACTGATCGAAATTGTTGGCCCGGAAAACGTATTTGATGATCGCGTCGAATGCTTGAGCAATTCACGAGATCTTTCCGTGCATGTGGGAGTCCCCGATGTGGTGGTCTTCGCTTTTACCACGGAACAGGTATCCGCCATCATGCGGCTCGCCAATGAACACAAGGTTCCGGTGACGGTTCAGGGTTCGGGAACCGCCACCACCGGGGCGTCCTTGCCCGTTAACGGGGGCATCCTCCTGGATCTTCACCGCATGAACCATATCCTTGAAATCGACAAGGACAATTTTTATGCCCGGGTGGAACCTGGCGTCATTTGCGTACAATTAAATACGGAACTGCGCAAACAGAACCTCATGTTTCCCCCCAACCCCGGCAGCGAGGCCATCGCCACCATCGGGGGCATGATGTCCACCAACGCCAGCGGTCACCGGGCTGTCAAATATGGAACAAGCCGGGATTACGTCAAAGAACTCACGGTGGTTATGGCCGACGGAACCGTCATTCAGACCGGCTTTAAAACGCCCAAATCCTCTTTTGGCTATGATCTCAATCGGGTCTTTACCAGCGCTGAGGGAACCCTGGGGGTCATTACCGAGATCACAGTTAAAATCCAGGTCCTTCCGGAATACAATGCCCTGGCCCTGGCCATTTTTGACGACCTGTTTGCCGCCGGCGCGGCCGTCACCGACATCATTGGGTCGGGCATCCAACTCACCGCCTGTGAAATTCTCGACAAATATAGTCTGAAGGTCGTGGAAAAGGCCATTGAACGAGATATCACGGGCATCGAGGCCATGCTGATTATCGAGTCGGACGGGGTCAAGGAAACCGTCGTTAAAGACATGGAGCGGATCAACGACATCTGCAAAAAACACCAGGTCAAGGAGTTTACCTGGTCTGATGATCCGGCAAGGGCCGGGGAAATTATGGAGGCCAGGGGGAAACTGGTGCCGACGCTCTCCCGAATCAAACCCGGAAACCGGCTGGTGGCCATTTCCGAGGACCTGGGTATCCCCCCCACCAAGATCCCGGAAGTCATCAAGCGCGCACAGGAAATATCTCGGAAATATGATTTGCTCATCACCACTTTCGGACACATCGGCGACGGGAACGTGCACACCACCATGGTTACCGACATGCGGAGCAAGGACGAATGGGACCGGCTTCGTCCCGCCGCCGACGAGCTGGCGAACCTGG
Source organism: uncultured Desulfobacteraceae bacterium (assembly GCA_964412835.1). Taxonomy (GTDB): domain Bacteria; phylum Desulfobacterota; class DSM-4660; order Desulfatiglandales; family Desulfatiglandaceae; genus NaphS2. Next base: position 9,763 of record CAYPQJ010000075.1, read on the forward strand.
CCCTTGAAATGGGGGGCACCATCACCGCCGAACACGGGACGGGTCTGGCCCGGGCCCCCTACAGTGAAAAACAGCTGGGACCGGCCCTGGACGTCATGCGCTCCATCAAAACGGCCCTGGATCCCAATAACATCCTCAATCCCGGGAAAATGGGGCTGGAGAAGAAAAAATACGATATTTACGACCATTTTGCCTTTCAACCGCTCATTGATCATCCGGAAGGCGTCAATTCCTTTGGGGAACGCATTGACAACGAACTTTTGGCCTGCATTTACTGCGGATTCTGCCGTCTGGGATGTCCCACCTTCAGCGTTACCCATCGGGAAAGTAAGAATGCCAGAGGCCGCAATGTTCTGGCCTTCAATTTTCTAAACGGCACCATTGAACCTTCCAAGGAATTCATCGAATCCTTCTATACCTGCACCACCTGCCAGGCCTGCACCTATTTCTGTCCGGCCCAGGTCAAAGTGGACGAAATTGTGGAAGGGGTTCGAGAAAAGCTGTTTAAAGACGGCATGACCCCGGAACCAATTCTGGCGGTGCAGGAAAATATTGAAAAAATGGGCAACGTGTACGCCAGCGCCAAGGAAGACCGTATCGACATCTATCCGCCAGCCCTCAAAAAACTGGCCGAGGAGGCAAAGCTGAAACCGCAGGCGGAAACCCTGCTGTTCATGGGATGCGTTCCCAGCTATCTGGACATGAAAATGGTGCCCAGCCTGATTAAGCCTCTGGATGCGGCGGGCGTGGATTACACCACTCTGGGCACTGAAGAGGGGTGCTGCGGATTCCCCTTGTACCTCATGGGGGATCGCGAAGGCTTTGCGGAAAATGCCAAAAAATTGATTGACAGAATCAAAGCCACCGGCGCCAAGGAACTGGTGACGCCGTGCGCTGGCTGCTACAAGACTTTTCGCAAACTCTATCCCGAAATCGGCGACCTGGGGCTGAACATATATCATTCGGTCCATTACATGGAAAAATTAATCAACGACGGCCGAATCAAGATGAAAAAAAACCTGGGGAAAAAAGTCACCTATCACGATCCCTGCGACCTGGGCCGTACGTTCAAGATTTTTGATGAACCTCGCAATATCCTTCAAAGCGTGCCGGGTCTTGACTATGTGGAGATGGCTCGAAACCGCCTTCAGGCCCGTTGCTGCGGCGCCGGCGGTGGCCTGCAGGCAAGTGATCCTGATCTGGCCGTGGCCATGGCCGCAGAAAGAGTGCGGGATGCCATAGCGGTGGGGGCAGAGATCATCGTCTCCGGCTGCGCCGCATGTAAAGACAATTTGAAAAAAGGCGTCAAGGCCATCCCCAAAAAGGAACGGGGCAAAATGAAGGTGATGGATATCACCGAGATGGTGGCAAAAGCGTTGGATGAATAGGAAGAGGGACCTCATGACGGAGAAAAAACAGGGGACATTCAAGAAGATCGCTGCGGCCAAGACGTGCAAAAAGCTCATGGCTGACCACTTTTATGAACTGGATGAGGCGTCTCGGAGCGGTTCCAGAAAAATCGCCTGGTGCACCAGTGTGGGGCCTGCGGAACTGCTGCGGGGGATGGGGTTTCTGGTCTATTTTCCGGAGAACCACGGCGCCATGCTGGGGGTTACCCGCATGGCCACGGATCTTATCCCGTACGCCAACGCCCAGGGGTATTCACCCGATATCTGCTCCTATCTGACATGTGACGTGGGAAGCTATATTCAGAAAAAAAGCCCCCTCACCATGGCGTACAACATTGAATCGGTGCCCAAACCCGATGTGCTGGTCTTCAACACCAACCAGTGTCGCGATGTTCAGGACTGGTTTTCGTGGTATGCCAGAGAGCTGGACGTACCGCTGGTGGGGGTTTATACCCACCGGGACATCGGGGCCATCGGCTCGGTTCAGATTCAGGACATCGGCAGCCAGATCGAGGATATGGTTCCCGAACTGGAGGCCGTAACCGGAGAAAAGCTGGACATGGACCGATTTAAGGAAGTTCTGGCCTATTCCAAACGAACCTCCGAACTCTGGCGAGCTTGCCTGGAATTGGCCAGCGCCATTCCCTCTCCCTGGACCTTTTTTGATGCCACCATCCACATGGGGCCGGCCGTGGTGGCCCGGGGGACCCAGGAGGCGGTGGATTATTACGAGCTTCTGCTGCCGGAACTGGAGCAACGGATCAAGGACGGGGTGGCCGCCGTAGAAGGAGAAAAACACCGGATCTACTGGGAAGGTATGCCCATCTGGGGAAAATTAAGACCCCTGTCGGATCAATTTGCATCCCTCAAAACCTGCGTGGTGGCATCCACCTACTGCAACAGCTGGATATTTGACCAGCTGGATCCGGCGGCCCCCTTTGAAAGCATGGGCCGGGCTTACACGGAACTTTTTATCGTCAGGGACGAGCCCTTTAAGGAGCAGTATATCACCGATTGCTTTCGGAAATACAAATTTGACGGCATCCTCTTTCACGACGCGAAAACCTGCCCCAACAACTCCAATAACCGTTACGGTATGCCGGAGCGGTTGAGCCGCAAACTGGAAATTCCGGTGCTCACCATCAACGGAGATTTGTGTGACCTCAGGTGCTACTCCGAAGAACAGGCCAAAACCAATATTGAAGCCTTCATTGAGCAGCTGGAAGAATAACATCAGAGAAAATGGATAGCAAATTGTATGCAGGCGTCGATATCGGCGCCTCCCGCACCAAAGTCGCCATTCTTAACGGGGACAGGCAGCTCATCGGTCATTCGGTCAGGAAATCCGGGACGGATTTCGGCGAAACCGCTGACATGGGTCTGGCTGATTCGCTGAAAATGGCGGGTGCTCTTGAAAAAAATGTGGCCGGTTGCGTTTCCACCGGTTATGGCAGAAAAAATGTTTCTTTCAGTTCGGAGACCAAAACAGAGATCGGGTGCCATGCCAAGGGCTGCTACCACTATTTCCCCGTGGCCATGACCATTATTGATATCGGGGGACAGGACAACAAAATCATCAAGGTGGATGAGAAGGGTCGGCGTCTCAATTTTAAAATGAACCGGAAATGCGCTGCAGGAACCGGGGCATTCCTGGAAGAGATGGCCATGCGTCTGGAGATTTCCCTGGAAGAGATGGATGCCCTTGCCCGTCAATCGGAAGAAATGGTAGAATTGGGCAGTTATTGTACGGTTTTTTCGGGAACTGAAGTCCTTGAAAAGATCCGTCAGGGGAAAAAAGTGCCCGACATCGTCAAAGGACTCTTTTATTCCGTCATCAAGCGGGTTCTTGAGATGGATTCCCTGACCGACAAAGTGGCTATGACCGGGGGCGTGGTGGCCCATAACCCGTATCTGGTTCAAATGGTGGAAGAAAAGACCGGGAAAACAATACTGGTACCGGAATACCCTCAGTTGACCGGTGCCGTCGGGGCGGCGCTTTTTGCCATGGAAGTTCAGTAGGGTTTGCACAACCTAAGTCAACCAATAGTGATGGATTTCTGAATGCGGCCACAAGAATAAACGCCGCAATCCGAAATCCGCAATTAGAGGAGGGATGATCATGAATATTAGCAAATGGATGCATGCGGGTACAATGGTGAAAATGAATGCCGTTAATTATCCCGACAAGCTGGGGTGGCAAGATAAAACTCAGGAATTCACCTTTAAGGAATGGAATGAACGATCCTGCCGGTTTGCCAACGGTCTTCACAACATAGGCGTTGGGCATCAGGATGCCTTTGCCGTTATCGCATTCAACCGTGGAGAATGGATGGACATGTACGCCGGCTGTGCCAAAGGCGGCCAGATGGTTGTCCCCATCATGTTTCGACTGGGGGGGCCTGACGTTGAATACATCGTCAACCATTCCGAATGCAAAGCCATCGTGGTGGAAGCACCTTTTGTGGAACTCATTGACAGCATCCGGGAAAACCTGCCCATTCCTGAAAAAGGCTACATCTACATGGGAGATGGTCCTGTGCCGGATGGTTACGTGGGCTATGAAGACTTCCTGGCCAACGCTTCGCCGGAAGAGCCGGATCTCATGGTGGACAGCGCCGATATCTGGTGCATCATGTACACATCCGGAACCACGGGCAGACCCAAAGGGGTCATGAGAACCCATGAATCCAACGTCAGCCAGTATTACCTGAACAATATCAACATGGGCGTGAGGCCCACGGACAAGGTGATGCTGGTCATGCCCATGTGCCACGTGAATTCCATCTTTTATTCCTTCCCTTACACCCTGGTATCCGCCCCGGTCTTTGTCTACAACATGGTCAGCTTTGATCCGGAGGATCTCCTCAAAACCATAGATGAATACAAAATTACCTTCACCTCCCTGGTACCCACCCACTACATCATGATGCTGGGACTTCCCGATGACGTGAAGAACAATATTGATGTATCCTCCATTCGACAACTGCTCATCTCTTCGGCGCCTGCCAGGAAAGATCTCAAACTGGCCATCATGGACTACTTTAAAAACGCGGAACTCTGGGAGGCCTACGGCAGTTCCGAAGGGGGTCTTGTGACCCTGCTCAGGCCCGAGGATCAATTCAAAAAACTGGGATCCATCGGCAAGGAAATTTTCGGCACCGACCGGATCAAAATCCTGGATGAAGAGCGAAATGAAGTGCCCGACGGCGAGGTGGGTGAATTGTTCTATCGGACGCCCATGCTCTTCAGGGAATACCTGAAAGAGCCCGAAAAGACCAAAGAAGCGTTTATCGGGGAATGGTCGTCCGCCGGTGACATGGTTAAAAGAGACGAAGACGGTTACTATACCCTTGTGGATCGGAAGGCAAACATGATTATCACCGGGGGAGAGAATGTTTACCCATCGGAAATAGAAAGTGCCGTAGGTGCCCACGAAGCCATCAAGGATATTGCCGTGATCGGCATTCCCGATGACAAATGGGGAGAGTCCATCAAGGCGGTGGTGGTCTTAAATGATGGTTTCGAGGAGAACGAAGATACGGCCAAGGCCATTATGGAGTTTTCCCGCGGCAAGATCGCCGGGTTCAAACGGCCCAAAACCATCGATTTTGTAAAGGACGATGAAATGCCGAGAACGCCCACGGGAAAAATTCTCCATCGTATTCTCAGGGAAAAATACGGCAAATGGAGTGATTCATAGTTTTTTGCGTAGGGGCGCCCAGTTTAAAAATGGGCCTAAAAATATTAAACTAGGCGCCCCTACCGGATATTCGATATTAAATGTCAATCAAAATTAACTGGAGGAAAGAATCGTATGTTAACAAAAGCATTTGTTCCGTTCGGCGGATATTATTCAACCCCCTTTACCCGTTGGCAGGGGAGCATGGCCAACGAAAATTCAATTGTTCTGGCCGGTAATACCAAAAAGCGCTGGCTGGCCCGGAAAGGCTGGGATGCGGGCATGTTTGATTATCTGATTTTCGGCGTCACCATCAGCCAGAAGAGCCAGTTCTATGCCAGTACCTGGGCCTCCGCCCTCATGGGCGCAGGTGGTATTCCCGGGGTCACCATCAGCCAGGCCTGTACCACCAGCGCCACCTGCGTTTTCAATGCCGCCATGGGCGTGGAGACGGGGCTCTATAAAAACTGCTGCGCCCTGATGACCGATCGATGCTCCAACGGCCCCCACACCATATGGCCCAACCCCAATGGTCCCGGTGGCGAAGTCCTTTCCGAAAACTGGCTCATGGACAATTTTAACAGCGATCCCAATGTGGGGTTGCGAATGATTGAGACCGCTGAAAATGTGGCCAAAACGGGCGGTTTTACCAAAGAACAGTGTGATGAACTGGTCCTGAGACGGTATGAGCAATATATGGAAGCCCTGGCCGATGACCGGGCCTTTCAGAAACGCTACATGTTTCCGGCTGAAGTGAAGTTAAGCCGAAAAAAGACCAAACTGGTGGAACTGGACGAAGGTCCCATGACCACAACGAAAGAAGGTCTGGCAAAACTGCGGCCCGTGATTCCCGGGGGCGTATTGTCTTTCGGTGCCCAGACTTTCCCGGCGGACGGCAACTGCTCCATTATTGTCACCACCGAGGATAAAGCAAAGGAATTGAGCACAGATCCCACTATCCCCATCCAGATCATCGCGTACGGCTATTCCCGGACCGAGCCCGGGCATATGGCGGCAGCCCCCGTGCCGGCCTCCAGAATGGCCCTCAAGAACGCGGGGCTCAGCATCAACGATATCAAGGTTATCAAAACCCACAATCCCTTTGTGGTAAACGATCTCTACTTTGCCCAGCAGTTCGGCATCGATGCCATGGGAACCGATGAACTCAACTTCAATAACTACGGATCTTCTTTGATCTATGGACATCCTCAGGGACCCACGGCGGGACGTATTATCATAGAAGGGTTTGAAGAGATTGCCATGAAGGGCGGCGGTTACTTCCTGTGGACCGGATGTGCGGCAGGGGATACGGGCGGCGCCATCATTTTTAAAGTCGGTTAATTCGTTCAAATCATATTGACCCATCGGGTCATACTTGCTACAAGAGGCCATTCTCGGTAAAATGAGAATGGCCTTTTTTTGGGCCCGCCCTAAACCTTTTTTAGGGTGCTCCCATTTTGTTGCGATCACGGGTTATTAATCCATGAAGATGATTATTTTCCAGTCCCTTGGGGGCTTGGGGCTTTTTCTTTTCGGCATGAAAATCATGTCGGAAGGCCTGCAGAAAGTAGCCGGCAACAAGATGCGCAAGATCTTAGGCATCGTTAGCAACAACCGGTTTGTGGGCTGTGGAATGGGGGCGCTCGTGACCAGCGTCATCCAGAGTTCCAGCGCCACCACCGTAATGCTGGTCGGTTTTGTGGATGCGGGGCTCATGAGTTTTATCCAGGCCACCGGCGTGGTGTTGGGCGCCAATATCGGCACCACGGTTACAGCCCAGTTAATCGCATTTAAAATTACGGCATATGCCTTGCCTGCCATTGCGGCGGGCGTTCTTTTGAAATTTTTTCTGGGTCGTCGAAAATGGATTTATGTGGGAGATGTCCTCCTGGGTTTCGGCCTCATATTTTTTGGCCTGGCCACCATGCAGGATGGCTTTGCCCCTTTAAAAGACCACCCGTCATTTGTTGCGCTTTTCACCCGGTTCAATGCCGACGACATGCTCAGCATTTCCCTTTGCATTCTTGTGGGTACCATCATGACCATGATTCTGCAGAGTTCCAGCGCCACCATTGGCGTCACCATGGCGCTTGCCAGCCAGGGGCTCCTCAATTTCGAAGCGAGCGCGGCCCTGATTCTGGGAGACAATATCGGGACCACCATAACCGCACAACTGGCCAGTATCGGGGCAAGCGTTAACGCCCGGCGAACGGCCCGAGCCCATGCCATTTTCAATGTTTTAGGCGTGCTGCTCATTATTACTTTTTTCCCGTTGTTCTTAAAAATGGTTGTTTGGATAACCGGCCATATGATGGATATCGGGCCTCCTGATCTTCTGGTTCACGGGGAACATCCCAACATCGGAAGATATATTGCCAATGCCCACACATTCTTTAATGTGATCAGTGCCATATTTTTCCTGGTGTTCCTGCATTATCTGGTTAAGGTGACCTGCTGGCTGGTACCGGAAAAGAAGGAGGCACAAACCATAGACGAGTTGCGCCGCATCAAATACATACACTCCAAATATATTGCTACCCCATCGGTTGCCATTGTCCAGGCCCGGGCGGAAGTTGTTCGCATGGGGGAAGCGGTTCAACTCATGTATAACGATGTGGTCCATTCTTTAAGGGACAGAAAATTAAAAGACCTTTCCAAGTGGCGACAGCGGGAAGACATCATTGATTCCCTGCAAAA
>CAYPQJ010000076.1:0-17457 GCA_964412835.1 uncultured Desulfobacteraceae bacterium
TTCCATCGCGGCCAAAGGATACCGCAAAGACCTGGTGAAACGATATCTTGAGCACGTAGACGACCATACCTTCTACGTGGTGGAAATCGTTCACCGGGCTTCCCGGGATGGTTGCAGGCTTTTAGAGATTCCGGTCAAATGTACGGACATGCGGGGAAGTCGCTTCAATCTGCTTAACGAAGGATTATACAAATTCGGGAATCTGTTCCGGTTGTGGCTGAAAAGGTCTCACGCTAAGCCGCAAAGCGCGCAAAGAAAAGCAAAATGAAATGAATATCTGATAAAATCTTGGCGTCTTTGCGGCTTTGCGTGAGAAAAAAAATGAAGATTTATCCATCACACCACATCCGTATCGCCATAAGTGACATGCCAGTCATCCAGGTTCCCCGGAGGACCATCCCCTGTACACCGATACCCCAATCGCCATGTTTTGGGGTTGATGATTTCAGGGACCTTCCTGAACCCCGCCCTTTTCAAAATCCCCGATTTACTTCGTGGCAGAAGGCAGGTCAGAAAATTCCCCCCATGGGCTTTGACATATCGTTGTGCAAAGGAAAAAATTTCATGAATTACCGGACCGGACCCCGTTGGGAAGGGAAACACGTCCAACAGAACGCCAAACATCCGGCCTTTTAATGCCATCATCCTGATAACCAGATAGCCAATCAGACATCCATCATTCAGAACGGCAAAGGGCCGATAACCAAATTCGGGGACCGAAAGGTATCGCCACCGAAGGTAACGACTGTCTCTAAACTGCATCACCGGGGCCATGGTTGAATGTTCCTGCCAGAGGATATCAAAGGTTTCATCAAAATGCTCAATGGGGCTTATGTGAAGCCCTTGAATTTTAGTGGAGAATGAAACGTCCGCATCCCTCTTTGCTGAAGCCGGAAAGCTTTTAACCCGTCTGTTAATGAACGGGAGGGCGTTAAAGATCATGGCCAGGGGTCTGATGGGTATCACCATCAGGGGTATGGTGGGCAGCATCCGCCAGCCCAGTTGTCCGGTGAAACCGGGCAGGGACTGATCATTAGGAAATCCCCACACCAGGTTAATGCCGCAATGGGTTTCCAGGTGATCATACACTTCATGCGCAAGAGCGGAAAACATGCCCTGCCGGCGGTAGCGTGGGTGAATCATGGTGTCGCAGGAAAAAGCGACCCGGGTTTCCTGGCCATGAATGAAAAACCGGGTGGGAATGGTCACATACTGGCCCACAATCCTGCCGTTTGATTCCGCCAGGAAGCAGACCGCTTTGCCCGAGGGGTTGTTTTGAAACTGCCACTGCCAGGTGGATTCTTTGAGGCGCACCGGATCAAGATCGCCGAACACCACCTGGCGAAGCTTGAGGATCTGCTTTTCATCCCCATTCCGATATGGCCTTATTTGCCAGTTGCGGGTCATCCCTTGAGCAACCTCATGAAAAGCCTTCCCTGCTCCAGATCGGGACGTATCTGCCGGCGCAATAGTCCCATCAGATAAGCGGGCCTCAGGTAAAACCGCAGATAAGCCCTCCTGAGGACCGATTTTAAGGTTTTAAGGTCGTGGTCAATAAAATTATAGTGGGGATATAAATGCGGGGGGAACGCGGCCATATCCAGGCCGGTTTGTTGGGCTAACTTTGTGCCGGGAAAGGGAACAATCAGGTGAAATGCCGCGTAGGTCGGGTTCAGCCGAATGGCCAGTTTAACGGTGGCGTTCATCTCTGCAACGGTTTCCCCGGGGAAGCCGAAATTCATAAACAGGGCCGTTTCAATGCCGGCCTTTCGGGTCAAATTGAGGGCCTGAACACAGTCGTTTACAGTAATGCCTTTTCCGGTTTGGTGCAGTATTCGGTCGCTTCCGGCCTCCACGCCAAAATGGATCAGGGTGCATCCCGCCTTTTTCATCCAGTTTAAAACCTCCCCGTCCACATCCGTCACCCGTGTTTGGCAACACCACTGAACGCCGAGGTTCAAATCGACCAGGGCTTTGCAGAAGGAGATCAGGTATTTTCGATTGAGGCCGAATTCAAGGTCCATGAAATAGATGTTCTGCACCTGGAATTCCCGGTTTACCTGCCGTACTTCATCCAGGAGGCGGTCCAGGCGTTTCTGCCTGAAGCGGGGACCATACATGCCCAGATAGCAGAAATTGCAGCCGTGAGGGCAGCCCCGCGATCCTTCCAGAATGGCAAAATTCTTTCCCATGAACTCATAACGGTATTGATCCATCTTCAGCAGATGGTAGGCGGGGTAGGGGAGTTGGTTCAAATCGATCAGATTATTCCTGGGCGTTGTTTTGACCAACCGGTTTCCTTTGAGGTAGGCAACGCCTTGTATATCATCAGAAATCTCATGGGTCTCATCCTTTAGAACAATATCCAGTATGGTCCGTTCCGGTTCCCCCAGGATGGCGGCCCGGGCCCCGCTTTGCCTGAGAATGGCTTCCGGGCGCTCGGTCACATGGGCGCCCATGATATAGAGTCGGTTTCGAGGAATATGGGTCAGGGTGTCAAAAAAGAATTGGATGTCCAGGGAAGGGCACTGCCAGCGGTCATAGGGTGTTGAGGTGATGAAGGTTTTTTCAAATCCCTCAGCCAGGCGACCCATGGCCGCAGGTGACAACCGGTCCACATTGTTGTCCAGGATTTGAACCGTAAACCCGTTCTTTAGAAGGAGCGCTGCCGCCAGGGCCAGGTCCAGCGGCTGCCAGAGTCTTTTGAATTGCGGCTGCATCTGGCGCCTGATACCCTGCCAGTGGGGGTTGATGAGCAGTATGGTGCCGGGCCGCATCATCGTTCTTTTCCAAAGGAGGTGGTTTTGATATGGCGCATCTCGAGCCCTTTTCGAAGATCATTATTCAACAGCAGGGCCAGGTCATTTTCCCAGAAGTAGTGCCAGTGTTTATATTTGTCATGGGTATGGTTGTCTCCAACGCCGGGATGAAGGATGAATTCCACCCGGGAGCACCGTTGATTTTTTGCCAGCTTATCCATGGTTTTCAGTACCGTGGCGCAATCCATCCGTCCTCCGACGTTCAAAAATCCAACAGATGGGATCGTTTCACCTGAGGGAAAGCAGCCTTTTAGCGCCATAAGCCGTGTCCATCCCCACAACCCGAACCACTGCACCAAGCGGCCGGGTCCGGGGGCAATTAATGCACGGGTAAGTAGCGGCTCGATCATGGTACTTCTCATAAAGGGGATGTTGTAGCGTCGAATGATGCTGCGGCAAACATTGAACAGTCCCGGGAAGAGGTGGATGAACTGGTGGCTGTCCAGATGGCTGATTTTGATGCCGCTACTTTTCACTTTTTCCACCTGAGCGCACCACTCGGCTTCAACCTGCTCATAATCCAGTTTTCGGGAAACGATGGCCCCTAAAATCCGGTTCCGGGAGGGTAGCAGGCCTTGGTGTGACATCAGGGTTGACAGGTCTTCAGGCGGCAGCAGGGGCGGTTCATCGGCGAGCACCAGGTGAATGCCCACATCCAGACTGGGATTTTCAAGGGCCAGTGCTATGGCTTGATCTGCTGCCTCACCCACCGCCATGAGCGATGTGCTCGTCAACAGCCCGTGTTTGAAAGCGCTGATGATCCCACGGTTAACCCCCGGGGTTAATCCGAAATCATCGCCGTGGAAAATGACTCTCATGGGTCACTCATCCTTTTGTCTTCATACGACTTTTGATTATGAGCGTCAAAAGCGCCAGGATGAGCACCCCTGCAAAACCTATCCATAAGCAGCGGTATTGGCGAAACAGGTTCTTTGATTCAACGATTTTGATGGCCGCGGTGCAGACCGACGTGTGGTGGATGTTTTCCAGGTCGTATTCAAAATAGCAGAAAACCGGGTAATCAGCTCCCGGAAGGGCTGAAAAATTGCGGATCTCAAAATTCAGATTTTTCTGGGATCTGGGACCCATCCGGAAGTTGATTTCAGGCGTTGGCGTTGAGAGTTCCCGGGGAAGGATAAGGGTCGCCAGAATTCTCTTTTGTCTGGCGCCGATGTTTTTAATATCGAGTGAGAGTTTCCCCTTTTTGTCCATGGTGATATTCTTCCCCAGGACCGCGAGGTCGGGGTTGACGTTGGGTCCCACGGAGAATGTCATGCCGGATAGCGCTGAAAAAGGGTATTGGTTCGAATCGTGAAAGTCCACAAAGACGGTCAATGGGTATCGACCCGTTTTGCCCCCTTCACTGTTTTTTTCAAAAACGAAAGTGGTGGTTCCCCCCGGGTCAATCTGAGGAATGACCTTCGAATCAAGGATTTCTCCCATAATCTTCAGATGAACCTGAAGATTATGGGCGGTGGCAGTGCCCTCATTGGCAAGGGCCACCGTTACCTTGAGCTGGTTTTCCGTGGTCTCCACCGTGGTCTGCGTCTGGATTTTGAGAACCCCGGCAAAAGAAGGTGCTGCAAAGAGCAGGGCAATGGAAAAGGTCACCAGGAGGACCGATTGAAAACAGCATTTTTCCTTCATATCAAAACCTCCCCGTTCCATATTCCTGAAATCGTCCAGGTTATCATCATGATTTAGGGCTCAAGAGGATTATAACCTGATGAGGTGACTTTTGCACGCCATTTCCTCTATTTTGGGAACGGGATTCCTTTGAACACGCGCCGAACAGTATGGCTCTTTTCATCCAAATGAATATGGCCAGGTATAAGGGCATGGAAATAATCATTAAATCATCATGAAACGAAAAGATGTAACATTGTGGCCAAGTAAAAGTAGAATACATCGATTTTACTTGAATTTTAAGGGATAGTCATATATAGGTCCCGTATAAGCATTTTCTGGAGGATTACTAAGTTAAATGAAGCAGCGTATCCGCACGGCCCTGAAACTCCTTGCCAATCCGAAAAAATGGACCGGTTATCCTGTAAAGCCCCATTTGACCCAACATGAAGAGACGGGCGCCGGTCTTCCTGCGACCCCTCTGTTTACTGTGGAGCGCCTGAATGAATCCATCCGAAGAACCGGAGATCGTTTCCTGAATATCCAGAACGAAAAAGGATACTGGGTGTTTGATCTGGAGGCGGACACAACCATTCCGTCGGAATACATTTTGCTTCAGAGGTTCCTGGGGCGCGAAATCCCTGTGGATCTTAAGATTCGGTTCGCCAATTACCTGCGCAACCGGCAGCTTGATAGTGGCGGTTGGCCCCTGTATTACGAGGGTGAGGCCAATATCAGTGCTTCGGTTAAAGCCTATTTTGCCCTGAAGCAATTGGGAGATTCTCCCGATGCACCCCATATGGCCAGGGCCAGGGCTTATGTTCTGGCGCAGGGAGGTGCCGCCGAAACCAATGTGTTTACCCGCATTATGCTGGCGCTTTTCGGTCAGATCCCATGGGCAACGACGCCGGCCATGCCAATCGAGATCATGCTTCTGCCCCAGTGGTTTTTCTTCCACCTCAATAAAATTTCTTATTGGTCAAGAACCGTCATTGTTCCGCTCCTCATCCTCTATGCGAAACGACCCGTGTGTCGCCTGATGCCGGAAGAGGGCGTTTCAGAACTTTTTGTATCGCCTGTACATGAATTTCAACATCTGGATCGTTTTGTCCCGGGCAGTTTTTTTAAGAACTGTTTTTTGCTTCTGGATCGTTTCCTGAAAAAAGTTGATCCCTTGATGCCCCGGGTGCTGAGGAAAAAAGGGCTTAAGCTGGCAGAAACCTGGACCCGCGAGCGGATGAGGGGAGAGGGCGGTATCGGGGCCATTTTTCCCGCCATGGCCAATGCGGTGATGGCGTTGAAGGTTCTGGGATATCCGGATGACCATCCCGATGTTGCCCGGGGAATCCAGGCCATTGAGGACTTGCTTGTCACCCATGGTGATGAAAGCTACTGCCAACCCTGCTTGAGCCCCATATGGGATACCTGTTTAAGTCTTTCCGCCGTGCTTGAAGGAGGTCTTGCTGTAAACCATGCAGCGGTTCAAGATGCCGTTCGGTGGCTTTTTAAACAACTGATCCTTGTACCCGGGGACTGGGTCTATCGAGCGCAGGATCTTGAGCCGGCCGGGTGGGCTTTCCAGTTTGAAAACAACTTTTATCCGGATGTGGACGACACGCCCATGGTTCTGATGGCGCTCTTGAGGGCCGGTGCTTTAGAAGAAACAAAATACCGGGGAAAAATCGCCAAGGCTGTGAACTGGGTGATCGGCATGCAAAGCTCCGATGGCGGGTGGGGTGCTTTTGATATTGACAACAATTATCTTTATCTGAACGAGATTCCGTTTGCGGACCACGGGGCGCTCCTTGATCCCGGCACATCCGATTTGACGGGCCGATGCATTGAGCTCCTGGCCATGTTGGGATACGGACCTGATTTCCCGCCCATTTCCAGGGCACTGGATTTTCTGCAAAGGGAACAGGAAGATTGCGGAGCCTGGTTCGGGCGCTGGGGCGTCAATTATATTTACGGCACATGGTCCGTATTAAAAGGTTTAGGGTGTCTGGGTGAAGATCCCTCCCAGCCCTATATCCAAAAGGCCATTAAATGGTTGGAATCCTGCCAAAATTCAGACAATGGCTGGGGCGAAACCTGTTATTCCTATACGGATCCCGGTCTTGCGGGAAAGGGTAAGAGCACCCCTTCTCAGACGGCGTGGGCGCTCCTGGGACTCATGGCTGCCGGTGAAGTGAAAAGTGCCGCTGTACAACGGGGCGTTCATTACCTGATCAACCAGCAGGACAAACAGGGGAAATGGGATGAAAAGCTTTACACCGGCACGGGTTTTCCCAGTGTGTTTTACCTGCGTTACCATGGATATGGTCAGTTTTTTCCCCTTTGGGCATTGGGTGAATACCGCCGATTGCGAATTGAGAAAAAGACCCTTCAAGATGAAGTAACCCTTAACCATCCGGTAGACCTGCCTCCGCCGGCTTAACCAGCCGGAAAATGAAAAAATCAATCGGTATTGTGGTGGCGCTTCCGGGAGAAGCTCGGGCGTTGGTTGGACGTCGCTCCTGGGAGAAAGCCAACGGATTCTTGCATTGTCACGCGGTTTTGGAAGACGGCACTGATCTGACGGTTGTTCAGTCGGGTATGGGGATGGACAATGCCTTTTCCGCCGCCGGCCGGCTCAGAGAAAAAGGCGTGGCAGTATTGGGATGTTTTGGCGTTTCCGGTGGGCTCGATCCTGGATTGGGGCTCGGCGATCTGGTGTTTGCGGATGCGGTCTTCGTGGAACGGGGTGACGGGGTTTCCCTGGCCTGGGAAAAGGGTGGGCGCGATTCAGATGTAACCCTTAATTTTGAAGCCGCCAAAGGCCTTACCGTAAGTTGGGGGCCGATCATTACGGTTCAAAAGCCGGTTCTCAATACCGCGGGTAAGAGGGCGCTTTTTAACCGAACCGGAGCCATAACCGTTGACATGGAGACGGCGGCCGTGGCGCGCGCTGCAAACCAATCAGGCCTTCCTTTTTTTGCTATCCGGACCATCTGTGATACAGCGGATGTTTCTATGCCGGAAGTCCTATACCACTGTGTTGATCAGAAAGGACGTCCCCGTTTTCCCTACCTCTTCGGGCTGATCATTAGAAAGCCCTCATTGATATCTCATCTGCTGCGAATGAAAAGAGATTTTACCAAAGCCCTTTCCACCGGTCCCCAAGTTCGGCGCTGCCTGTCGGGGATGCAAATCCCCCCTGCCCCCCCCTGACAACTGCCCTCTTGTGTTACCTCAGTGCCCTATGCACCAACTGGATAATATCCATCACCTGCAAATCCACCTTGTTCCGTCTTACATAAGTGGTCATGGTTCGGACGCACTGCTGGCAGGAGGTGACCACGGCCTGGGCGCCGGTCCCCAAGACCTCCTGGATTTTGTGTTTTGAAATCTCTGCAGAGAGTTTGGCATCCACCATTTCCAGGTTGCCGCCGCCGCCGCAGCACTGACAGTTTTCCCGTGTATTGGGAAGTTCCACGAATTGAACTTCGGGGATGGATTCTATGATTTCTCTTGGTTCATCAAATATGCGGGAACCTCGGCCCAGGTCGCAGGGGTCGTGGTAGGTGACGGTCAAGGGAAGTTCCTGAAGGGGAATCCGGCCCTTTTTAAGCAGGTCCAGCAGAAACCCTGTGGCATGGGAAACCTTAAATTCGTCGGGGTAGTGTTCCCGCCACATCTGGTAGCAGGACGGGCAGGAGAAGACCACCTCTTTAGCACCTTTTTCGCGAACTGCTTCCAGGTTATGTTTCATAAACTCCTGAAACATTTCCCCGAGGCCGGCCCCCAGCATGGGAAAGCCGCAGCACCACTCCTCTTCCCCCAGAAGGGTAAAGTCCACGTTGCTACGGTCAAAGATTTCCGCCAGGGCCATGGGAATCTTCTGGACCAGTGGGAAATAAGCGGCCGTACATCCCGTGAAATAGACCACATCGGATTGATCTTTGATGTAGTTGTCATCGGGGGGGTCCCGCATATCTTCCACCCATTCGGCCCTCTCTTCGTTATCCTCTGCAAAAACATTGTGGTCTTCCGCCAGATTATCCCGAATCATGTTGATCTTCTTGGGGTAGCTTTTGGAATGGACCATGTCCTGTCGCAGGGAAAGCCACAAATCTTTAAGATGAATGCCAACGGGGCAGACTTCCTGGCAGTTTCCGCAAAGGGTGCAGCGAAACACCGTATCGCTGAAGTGTTTCATCTCTTCTTTGGCGGGGGGCTTTTTTCTGAACAGATGCCTGAAAAGACCGGTGCGCCGTTTCAGAAGCGCTTGAAGACCTTTCATGCGGTAAACCGCGGACAGCTCTCCGTCTGAAGCCGCGGAAACCGCCGGGCACACATCAATACATGCCTGGCAGTTGGTACAGGCCCCCATCTCCAGCAATTGTCTGATGTTATATTCTTGGTTTTCTGCCATCTGGTTTTATGGAATAGCTTCTATTCCTCAGCATATTTTTCAATATCAGCCAGCACCCATTGGGTAACAGCGTCTTCTCCTTTGATCAGGTTCTCCAATTCACTTTTGTCACTGGGCTTGATCTTGTAGAGCCATCCCTTGCCATAGCAGTCGTCATTGATGAGACCTGGGTTGGTTTCCAATTCTTCGTTGACACTGTCGAGCACGCCGTTTACGGGTGCATAGACTTTCCCCAACCATTTCCCCGATTCGATTTTGGCGAATTTCTTGCCCAGTTTCAGCTTTTTGCCGTCATCCGGAAGCTGAACATACACCACTTCCCCGGCCATGGTCTGGGCAAAATCGTCCATGCCCATGACCAGAAGGTCCCCTTCTTCTTTGACCCAGAAATGGTTTTCTTCGTAGTAAAGGTCATCCGGCATGTTGTATTGCTCAATCTTCATCTTTTTTCCTCCCAATCTGACATTTTTTCTCACGCAAAGCCGCAAAGTCGCTAAGAAAAGCCCTAAGATAAATTGCTAAAAAACCTTGACGTCTTTGCGGCTTTGCGTGAGGCCTTTTTCTTTGTGGCGATGCCGCCTTATTCCGCTTCCTCCATCAACTGGTTGATGAACTGGGTTGTGTTGTAAATTTTAAATTTCTGCTTTCGCAGTTTGGCGTTGGCCAGATTGTGAACGCAGGAGTTGCATTCGGTCAAGACAATTTCAGCCCCCACTTCTTCCGCCTGCGCCAGCCTGCGGCGGGCCATGGCAATGGAGTTCTTGGCAAAGGCGCCTCTGACCCCGCCGCCGGCGCCGCAACAAAGGGCACCCTCACGGTTATCCGGCATTTCCACAAAGTTCGGCGCGATTTTTCGGATGGTGTTTCGGGGTTCCTCGTAAATACCGGAGTGCCGTCCCAGGTCGCAAGGGTCATGATAGGTTACCCGCTTGTCGGTCCGGACGGAGAAATCGAAATCCTGCAGAAACTGGGTGACATGAACCACCTTGACCCCTTTTTCCTTCATTTCGTCATACTGGGGTTTGTTGTTAAAGGTGCGAAAGCAGTAGGGACAGCCGGTGATGACCGTTTTGGCCCCGGTATGGAAGATGAGATCCATGTTTTTCCGGGCCAGGTTCGGGATTATTTCATAGCCCACATCCTCCAGCACGCCGCTGCAGCAGACTTCGTCAATCAGGGTGTAGTCCACCCTCAGTCTATCCAGAAGCTCCAGGGCTTCCAGGGTGGCTTCATCCTCCCGGTAAGACCCCACACATCCGATAAAATAGACATATTCGGCCTGCTGGTTTCTCTCCCGCTCAAAGTCTTCGGGCTCGTCTTCGGCATAAATGTTGGTGTGTTTTTGAAGGACCTTATGCATGCCTTCAAATGCGGGGTGGCATGATCCCACGTTCACCATATCTTTTCTGACCTGTTTGATGATTTCAGGCACCTGAACCCCGCTGGGGCAGTTTTCAAAACAACTGGCACAGGTGGTGCACTGAAACAGGCTCTCGGTGAGCTGATCGTCCAGGGGAAGATTGCCGTCCATGACCTCCTTTAACAGCAGCATTTTGCCCCGGGCATTGAGCCCCGGTCTGAGGGTGGCTCCGTAAACCGGGCAGACCGCCTGGCAGAATCCGCATCGGGAGCATTGCAGGATCTGCTCGCGGAATTTTTTTTCAAAATCGTATTTGGCTTCCATGATCAACCCTCCAGCGCCATTTTCCCGGGATTCAGGATGTTGTTGGGATCAAACGTTTTTTTCAGCGTGCGCATCACGTCCATGGCCACCGGGTCATGTTCCAGGGTCATGAAAGGCGCCTTGGAAAGACCGATACCGTGTTCTCCCGTAAGGGTCCCGTCCAAAGCGATGGCCAGCTCGAAAAGATCTTTGATCGCTTTTTCTTTTTTTTCCACCTCAACAGGGTCATATCCGTCATAAAGGATCTGAGGATGAAGGTTGCCGTCGCCCGCATGACCGAAGGTGGCAATTTGGATGTCATGTTTTTCGGAAATATCCTGAATACCTTTTAAAAGTTCGGCAATGTGGGTCATGGGAACGGTCACATCTTCCAGCACTGAACTGGTTTTGATCCTTGAGAGTACGGCGTAGGCGGATTTTCGGGCAGCCCAGAGCTCCGTCACTTCCGCGTCTGTGGTGGCCTGTTTCACTTCCTGGGGGTGATTGGCCTCAAAAATTCGAATCACCTTTTCGATCTGATACGCGGTTTCTTCTTGGGTGTAGCCGTCGGTTTCCACCAGTAGCATGGCATCTACCTCGGGGAGATTGAGGTCCGTGTTCTGGTTAATGGCCGAAAGGGTTTCCCGTCCCAGGATTTCCAGGGCACTGGGGATGATGCCGCTGTGCATGATCTGGTTGATGGTGTTTCCCGTATCCTCCAGGTTGTTAAAGGTGGCAAGCGCCGTACTTGTTTTTGTGGGTTTGGGATTGATCTTGAAGGTAATTTCGGTGACAACACCGAGGGTTCCTTCGGACCCCACGAAAAGCCGGGTCAGATCATAGCCCGATACACTTTTCATGGCCTTTGAGCCGGTTCGCATGATCCGTCCGTCCGGCAGGACCACCTGAAGGCCCAGCACGTAATCCCGGGTGGTGCCGTATTTAGCCCCTTTGAGTCCCCCCGCATTGGTGGCCACGTTCCCCCCGAGGGTACTTACCTTGCCGCTGGCGGGGTCCGGCGGGAAAAAGAAACCCTTGGGGGCTAGTGCTTTTTCAAGGGTTGCATAAATCACTCCCGGTTGCACCACCGCCAGGCGATCCTCGATGCTGATTTTCAGAATTTTGTTCATGCGGGAGAGATCCAGAATTATGCCGCCTCTGATGGGGACCGCCATGCCGGAGAGACCTGTTCCGGCGCCACGGGGTGTGACGGGGATTTTCTCTCGATTGGCCAGTTTCATGATGTCGGCGATCAGCTCCGCGGTTTCCGCAAACACGGCGCAAAGGGGCCGGTGGCTGTGTTCGGATGCGTCGCAGGAATACGACACCAGATCAATGATGTTGCGGGTGAAGTTGTCTTTTCCCACAAGATCCACAATGGTCTGTTCTAATTTTTCATCCATGGTTGTCCTCATCTCCCTTCTTATATCCTTTCTTCATGGTTTTCATCACGGACGCCATGGGCCGGGGAAACCGCGTTGATGGAAATTACCACCGGCGCCAGGATCATGTGCAGCAGTCGGCTGAAAGGAATATAGGCAATAAATGCCCCTGTAAGCGCTGCATGAATATACCACATAAAACTATAGACTTCAGGTAGCCCCCGTGACGGTGAAAAACACAGGCTGATGGCATAGCCTGCAAAACTCCAGGCCGAGTTCGCGGGATATCCGGTCATGATAATTCGCATCCCTTCCAGCAGAAAACCGATGATGACGATGCCGCCGATGAGGGCCAGGGCGATCCGGTCTTGAGGAGGTGTTCCTGTTGCCCGGTTCCGTTCTTGAAGGGCACCCCGTATCCAGGCCAGGATAATGCCTGCCAGAATCATTATTCCTGTGAGATCATAGAGAAAAGCGGTCAGGGGATGGTTTTTGTTGATCATATCCCAAATGAAGGGGTTATCGGGCGCCCAAAGGGATCCCAGTAACGCCACAAGCCCCCAGGAAAATCGAATCACAAAGGGGTAAAAAATTAGCCCGTGGATGAACCATCGTCCCGGAGAACGCCGATACAGGCGTCTTTGCAGAAACGCATCCCAGAAAAGGGATTGCAGGATTTTGAATGCCTTAGGTGAAAAAATGGGGCGAAGCATGTCCAACAAGGCTTGCAGCAGTTTAAGCATGGGGTGCGTGCTGGTAATGTGCCCCATGGTACCGGTTAAGAGGACCGAAACAAAGAGGACCATGCCGCAGAGGAAAATCAAAAGCCCCACAGTAGATATGGATTTAAGGGTAAAGTTCAGGGTGAAAGTCGCCGTGTGGCAGGGCATGCACACGATACTCTTGGCCGGCAGGACCATGGATGCGGCACCAAGATCATTTCCCGCAAAATGACAGCGTTTGCAGGAGCCTTCTTCATCGGTAATATTCATCTGATGGAGGGTGGAAAGATCTTTGACCTTGTCCGGTTTAAAGAGGAGGGGGGCCTTTTCAGTATCCCGGAAAGGGGTTATTCCCTGAAGGTGGCATGCCTGGCAGGCGACCCCCATGTGGGCGTCATGGGTCACCTTTTCGTCGTGGGGCGAATGGCATTTCAGGCAGTCCACAGCGGGTTGTCGGTTGTGGTCAAAGGCTGCGGCTTTCTCGTGGCAGTCGGTGCAGGCCATTTGTGCATGGGGCGTGGTGGCATAGGTTTTTTCGTTCATCAATGGGGTGTGTTTCCCCGTTTTGATCTGTGCTTCGGTGCCGTTGTTTCCATGGCAGTGCAGGCAGAGGGATTGTATATGCTTGATATCTTTGGGATCTTCTCTGTTTCGAGCCTGGTGACAGGTCATGCAGGCGGCAGACTCTTCTGAAAACAGGGCATCTGAGAAGGGGGGCAGGGCCGATGTTTTTTTGTGGCAGGCGCCACACTGTTCTTGGGGCGGTTTGTCGGGGTTAAATTTTCCGGTTCGGTTTTTACCCAAGGTGGGTTGCGTGTGGGGGTTGTGGCATTTCAGGCAGTACCCATATTCATTTATATTCTCGACCTTATGTGAGCCGTGAATTCCGTTATCCAGGTTTTCCATGACCTGGTCATGGCAGTCCAGACATTGATCCGCTTTAAAAAAGGCCCTTTCATGCTTATTTACGTTGCCGGGTTTGGGGTGAAGCGGTTGATCCGCCACATTCTCGTGACAGTCCAGACAGGTGGTCCGGCCGTGGGCTGAGACGTGAAACCGGGCCGGATCCAGAAGCCAGGTGGCTTGTGCGTTATGGACGGAAAAAATGAAAATCAGCAGGGCCGGAAGGAGGCAGGCGGCTCTTTTTATGAGGAAACGGGAAAGAAGCATGGGCGGTTAATGGAATCCTTTGGTCATGGTTTCAGCCAATTCTTCCTACCACATAAGGTCCCTCGGGGACCACCACTGTTTCGGGATGGGTTTCCAGTAATTCATCAACGGTCTGTTGCAGGTTTTCGACTTTCAGTGCCCCCATCTTTTCAACATCCTGCTGGGAAAGCCCGGAAGCGTAAATATAGATTTTGCCCGCATGGTCCGTCGCCTGAAAGATGTTTTGGGCACACCACTGGTCAATGACAAAATCCTTTGGGTCGCTGTAACCGTCTGAAAACGATTGGAAATCGCAAGTGGAATTCATGACCTCGCAGAATTCAGGGCTTCCCATACCTTCCCGGCATTCACAGGCTACCACAATGGTTCCCCCGGACTTTAAGATATCCCGGGCGCAGATGAGGGCTTTGCTGATCTGGTAGAAGGTGGCATCCAGGGGAAAGCCGCCCCCTGAGGTGATGACCATGTCTGCCCGCTTTTCCAACGGGACCAGTGCGTGTTCCGCAACCAATTCACATCCCGCCAAGTGTGCTTCGTTGTAATCCCCCGCAAAGACACCGGCAATCTCTCTTTTCTGGTTAATGACCACGTTCAGAATAAAATCGGGCCGGGCCAGCTCCGCAACGCGGATGCCGTACGCGTGAAAAGGATTCCCCTCAAGGAGGCAGTTGGTGACGCTGGGATGGTTGATCATTTCATAGGAGTGCATGAATTTCATGGTTTCGAAGCTGGAAATGCCGGGCAGTATTGCCTTGCGCCCCCCCGAATACCCCGCATAAAAATGGGGTTCAATGAGACCGGTGAGGATTTTCAGGTCCGCATCGAGATAACGGGTGTTGATTTCGATGGGGGCGCCTTCGATTTCGTCAATTTTCCGATAGGTTTCGGGTTTCCGGCAATAATGGTTTTCAATGGGGTAGCGCTCCACGATCTCGCGGCCCACCAGGTTTTCCAATTCTTTACCCAGGTTGGGGCGATGCATGCCCGTGGCGATGAGAATGGTAATGTCCTGAGGATTCAAACCCGCTGCTTCCAGGGTGCTGAGCAGCGGTGGCAGAATAACCTTATTGGGGACCGGGCGCGTGAAATCGGAAATGACAACGCAAGCGGTTTTTCTGCCGTGGGCCACTTTTAAAAGGGAAGGGCTTTCGATGGGGTTTTCCAAGGCGGATAAAATGGCCTTTTCCGGGTTAAAGATCGCATCAAGCGTTTTCATCTCCAAGGACTGAATCGACAAAGGGAGTTTCAAATCAGCGGTTTTTTCGCCATACAACAGTTTCAGCTCTTGAGTACGCATTGGCCTTTTCCTTTCGCTTGAAGATGGGTTTTTGGGGTAAAGAAATCCGTTTAGCCCTTATTTCTCAGAAGCATTCTTAAGTTCCTGTTCAACGAATTCCAGGTGTGCCAGCATTTCTTCGCGAGCGGTTTTTTCATCTCGTGCTTTAATGGCGACAAGGATGGCCAAATGCTGCTCAAGCAGAGCTTCAAGATTCCCTTCCTTGCTAACCATAATGTTTCTGGCAACTTTCTGGGATTGCCATAACAGGTCAAACAGGGTGGACATCAGATGGGTGAACACCACGTTGTGAGTGGCCTTGTAGATGCCCATATGAAATTTCGCGTCAGAACCCAGGCCGAGATCGGATTTTCGAAAATCATCGTACATTTCCCTGGAGATATCCTCAAGCTCTTTTACCTCATTCTCCATGGCAAAACGGCATGCCTGAGAGGCTGCCCAGGATTCCAGAACCTTCCTGACTTCCAGCAACTGCATGGACAAATCGATGTCTTCACCAATGGTTTTGGCCAGCATGCCGGGAAGCATGGCGTCACCGATTGATTTTACAATGACACGACGGCCACGCTGGATTTTAATAAAGCCCATGGCTTCAAGCTTGTTCAATGCCTCCCTCAGCGGTGGCCGGCTGACATCCAGCATTTTGGCCATCTCTCGTTCAGAAGGAAGCACATCGTTTGGCTGGAGTTCTCTATTCTTGATAGAGTTCTGAATTTGGGCTACGATTTCGTCTGAAAGTTTCGACTGTTTGATGGGTTTCAGCATTTTATTCGTCAGAGAATTGAAAAGAGTAGCGGGTGCCCCACTGGACTCCCATAATAATATGATAGATATTCAATAAACGGTTCCAGAGGGTTTGTCAAGGTGGAAATGGATATTTGGTATTACCACTTTTAAGTTATACCGAAAGAGGTGTGTCTGGTTTGCTAAATATCTTTAAAGTATAAATAAATTAATTCTATTGTGTAATTATCCATAATATGAAAAAGTGTTTAACCCAAAAAAAGGACTTGACATATGGCATTTTATGTGGTCTTACCTGACTGATAATTGAGAGAGGAAGATTATGGACATCCGTGAACCAAAGATCGCTCCCGAGGAGATACTCAAGCTTGAAGACCCCAATTTCAATGGGGATCACGTGTGTATCGTGACTGGGGCCGGCATGGGGATCGGCAGGGCAACCGCTGTTGCGGCCGCGGCCAACGGTCTTTCGGTGGTGGGTCTGGATATTAATGAAGCGGAAGGGGTTAAGACCGAATCCATGGTGCAGGACATGGGCGGCAAAATGCAGTTTGTCAGGGCGGATTTGACGCGGGATGAAGAGTTGATCCGCGCAGTTGACACGGCTGCCAAGATGGGCGCCATCAAATACCTGGTCAACATCGCAGGCATACAGCACATTGATGCGGTTGAAAACTTCCCCATGG
Organism: uncultured Desulfobacteraceae bacterium; assembly: GCA_964412835.1. GTDB lineage: Bacteria > Desulfobacterota > DSM-4660 > Desulfatiglandales > Desulfatiglandaceae > NaphS2. The sequence continues at coordinate 16,524 of CAYPQJ010000076.1, forward strand.
AAAAATATGATCTCATGCAGCGCATCATGCTGCGCGCCCCTTTTTTTCTGTCCCAGTTGACCATTCCCCATATGCGTAAAACCGGCGACGGTACGGGAGGCGTCGGCAATATGGCCTCCATTCACGGCCATATCTGTACGCTTAATAAATCCGTTTACAACATTATGAAATTCGGCCTTCGGGCCCTGAGCCAGTCCATTTCCGCAGAAGGGGATGGAAAAATCCGTTCTTTTACCGTTAGCACGGGGTTTGTAAAAACGGCCCTGGCCTTAAACCAGATTCCCGCCCAGGCCCAACAGCGTGGCATTACCCCGGAAGAGGTGGTTCGGGACGTGATGATGGGGGACAGCCGCATCAAAGAGATGATGACCCCCATCGAGGTGGCCAATCTGTTTATGTTCGGGTTTTCCCGATTCGGAAAATATCTGGTGGGGGGTGATTTGTTGTTTGATGGCGGGATGGTGCTGACTTATGCTGAGAAGAAGAAAACATCCTAATTTTCTGCACCCTGACAACTGCACTCTGCGAACGATTGCCATATTTCTTTCCTTGACACCAAAAACCATTTGTAAGAGGATAATGGCGTTTTTTATTCTTAATGCGCGATTTTGTCACATTATCCTGCAATTGAAACCTGAAAAATAGATAACAGAGTCAAGACTTTTGACCAGAGGAAGGGGGTGAGCATCAACGGGTCGGGCCGGAAACTTTCTTGAGGTTCAAATGGGTTAATCTCACTTTTTATGGAGGATAAGGATGAAAAAGTTTAAATTGTTAGTGATTTTGGGCGTTATGACGATGGTTCTCTCTATTGGGTCCAACGCTTTTGCAAAAAAGATCCGTTGGAAAATGGTCACCACATGGCCGGAATCCATTAATCTGTGGTACGGCGAAAAAGAGATGATCAAATATGTCAAGGAAATGACCGGCGGCG
>CAYPQJ010000077.1:0-7220 GCA_964412835.1 uncultured Desulfobacteraceae bacterium
CCATTTTCCATCTCAGAGATATGACCTTGCGGGATGCCCGTCAAATCGGAGAGCCTCTTTTGAGTCATACCTTCTTTCAATCTTGACCCGGCAAGGCAAACCCCCGGAAGTTCCTCATCCCTATACTCAGGAAACAGTTCTCTCCAAGGGATGCTATCGGACGTATCAACGAATCCCAAAGATTTCAATGCATCGATAGCCCTCGCTTTGTTTCCCATTGGGCCAACGAACTTTATTTCAATAGGGAGCTCTTTCGTGTGTTCCAACATAGGAAACCTCCACTAATCGTACGTCTTTATCTATGATCTCCCAAACAGCCACGTAGGTGGGTTTTCCCTTTTTCAAATGGCAGTGATAGCAGTTGCCACCTAAAGGACCATAGTTTTGCCAGTTGTTTCTATACGGACCATATGTTTCGATTTCCGCCAGAAGTCTCAACAGAATCTTTCTGATCCCTACCGGGAGTTTAGCGGCCTGCTTTTGCGCTTTCTTTTTGACGGAGACGGTCCATAACATGGCTCATTATACCTTTTAAGGGGATATTGTCAAGAGCTCGATAAACGGTTCAGACTTTTTCAATCACCAAGCCTCTGCCTGAAAACGTAAAGAGTCTCCTTGCTACATCCGCTTGTACAGACCGCAGTCCAATTTATCCAAATCAAACCAAAATCCGCACCCTATACGCACCCAAAAAAAAGAAAAGCCGTAACCTGTTAAGATTACGGCTTTTTATAGTTGATGGTGCCGAAGGCGGGACTTGAACCCGCACGGGCGTAGCCCACTACCCCCTCAAGATAGCGTGTCTACCAGGTTCCACCACTTCGGCACAATAAACCAGAATTATTTTCCTTGCGTGCTGTCGCTTGCCGGAGGTGCCGTGCCGGGGGCTTCAGAAGTCTGCGCAACCGGATGGACATCCTGCATAATGGAAGTATTGTTACCCTTTCCAATAAAAATAGAAAGCCCCAAAGAGGTTAACATAAAAACGACCGCGATAGCGGTGGTAACTTTATGCAATAAAGAGGTGGCACCACCGCTGCCGAAAACCGTCTGGCTTGATCCCCCGAAAGCAGCGCCCATTCCAGCACCTTTTCCTTTCTGAAGAAGAACGATTAAAATAAGCGCCACGCATACACTGACATGCAATGCTATCAAAACGGGGAACATCCAAGGCCCTCTCTCTTTATAAATATTAAATGCTAAAACGATTAATCTGAAAGATGTAATTCATTACATTTCTTTTTGCAACAAAAATTTTGGTTGTTATGTCTCCCGGTAGCGGATGAGCTGAACGAAAGAGTCGCCTTTGAGACTCGCACCACCCACCAAAGCCCCGTCAATATCCGGCTCTGTCATAAGTGTCTTAACATTATCAGGCTTTACGCTTCCACCATAGAGTATTCTGACCTGGGCTGCGGTTCCTGAATTAAAGGATTTCTCAATCCATAATCGAATAAACTGATGTACTTCCTCAGCCTGTTCAGGCGTAGCCGTCTTCCCCGTCCCAATAGCCCACACCGGCTCATAGGCCAGAATGGTTGTGGTCGGCATCATCTGATCCGCCCTGAAATTATCCAGGGACAAATCCAGCTGCTCTTTAATGACCTCAAATGTCCGTTCGGCCTCCCTTTCCTCAAGGGTTTCCCCCACACAGACAATTGGGATAAGCCCCAGAAAAGAAGCTGCCCTGACCTTGAGATTAACCACTTCACTGGTTTCGTCAAAAAGCGTTCGCCTTTCCGAGTGGCCCAGGATAACATGCGTGCAACCGGACTGCTGAAGCATCCTTCCCGAAACCTCTCCGGTGTACGCCCCACTCATTTCCCAGTGCATGTTCTGTGCGGCAAGGAAAATTTTTGTTTCGTCAATAGCGCCTCTCACGGCAGCAAGGTGTGTAAACGGTGGGGCCACCAGGACCTCAACGTCCGATACATTCCCCATTCCCGAACCAACGGCTTCAGCAAGCGCCACGGCTTCAGCAAGACTCAGGTTCATTTTCCAGTTCCCTGCAATCATAGGCGTTCTTTCAAACATTTTTGCGCATCCTTCCCTGAAATTTCTGCAAAACCGCCGTTATTCCAAATACTGAAATTCGAATAATGACTATCGCTTCTAGCAACCGGCCATGTAAATCGCCAGATCAACCATCCGGTTTGAATATCCGAACTCGTTATCGTACCACGACAGAATTTTCAACATATCCCCGATCACCATTGTGGAAAGTCCATCCACAGTTGATGAGGCAGTGGTACCATTAAAATCAATGGACACCAGAGGTTCGTCGGAAAAAGCAAGGACCCCTTTCAGAGAGGTTTTCGAAGCGGCTTCCATGGCCTGATTGACCGCGTCGGCTGTGGTAGGCTTTGTCAATTGGACCACCAGATCAACAACCGAGACATTGGGCGTAGGAACACGGATGGCCATGCCATTTAATTTACCGTCCAGTTGGGGCAAAACAAGGGCAACGGCTTTTGCCGCACCGGTTGTCGTGGGTATCATGGAAAGCCCGGCAGCTCTGGCCCGCCTCAGATCCTTATGGGGAAAATCGAGCAATCTTTGATCACCGGTATAAGCATGGGTGGTGGTCATAAGGCCTTTTTCGATGCCGAAATGGTCCAGCAAAACCTTGCACACAGGTGCCAGACAATTGGTCGTGCAAGAGGCGTTGGATACGATATGATGGGTCTTAGAATCATATTCCTGCTCGTTCACCCCCATTACAACGGTGATGTCAGGGGATTTGGCAGGCGCTGAGATAATCACCTTTTCAGCCCCGGCATCCAAATGCTCGGAAGCGCTTTCCCGATCCCTGAAAAGCCCCGTACATTCGAAGACCGTTTCAACCCCCAGTTCACCCCACGGCAGTCTGGATGGATCCTTCTCAGAATAGATCTCAATCTCTTTTCCATTGATGATCAGAGAACGCTCCCCACTCGATACGTCTTCCCCAAAGACGCCGTGAACCGAATCGTATTTCAACAAGTGCGCCAGGGTCGCTGTATCCGTTAAATCATTGATGGCAACCAGTTCAATATCCGGATTACTAAAACCGGCCCTGAAAACCATCCTGCCGATGCGACCGAAACCGTTAACAGCCACCTTTAAAGCCATTCTTAACCTCCTTGTTCAATGCATAAAATTAATAACGTGTAAACGAAAAAGCAAAAGGCATTCCGGGGCCTCAACAAAAAATGTTACCCCGACTTCAAGAGTTTCCCGGCCAGGGCGATGCTTCGCTTTCCAGCCTGTTCTGCCCTCTCGCCCAATTCACTCAGCGTCAAACGCTCACGATCCCTGGCAACAGCCATCACCATGGGCAGATTAACCCCGGTCAGGACCTCAAGCATCTCATCCTCGAGAAACGAAAGGCTGAGGTTTGACGGCGTACCGCCGAACATATCCGTCAAAACAAGAACGCCCTGCCCCTTATCAAGTGATTTTATCTTGTCTGATATCTCCTGCAGGATTTCCTTGCTTTCAGTTGTCTGGGTTACGGCAATGGCATCAGCAGCTTCCAGTTTTCCAACAATAAGTTCTGCGGCATTCAGAAACTCCCGCCCCAGATTACAATGTGAAATAATCAGCAATCCTATCATGGCTATATCAAACCCTCATCCGTTAAAAAGGATTTCAGGCATCTCCATCCGTTTGAATAATTGTCTGGTAAATCTCTTCTCGAGATTTGACCTGCATTAAGGCCTTTCTAAAAGTGCTGCTTTTTAAAATCCTCGCAATTTTGGTCAAAACCTGCAAGTGAACACCGGAGGAATTTTCAGGTGCCAGAAGAAGAAAAAAGAGGAAAACCGGCTGACCATCCATTGAGTCAAAATCGAGTCCCTTTTTACTCCTGCCAAAGGACACAATGGGCTGTTTCACTGAACTCAGTTTCCCATGTGGGATGGCAACGCCGTCGCCGATTCCCGTACTGCCGAGGTGTTCACGTTCAATCAGCACTTTTACCAGCAACCCTTTATCAATATTCGCATCATAATTTGCAATCACCTCAGCAAGCTCTCCCAAAACGCCCTTCTTGTCTTTGGCCTTGAGCTCCGGGATTATGTTGTCTATGGCTAGAATTTCAGAAAGTCTCATCACAAAAACCAAAAAAAATGAATCATTCACCCAAAAAATTGATCAGCCGGCAGGCTCAATCAAACGAAAGTTTCCATCACCCTTCCAGTAAACAACGTTGATCTCTCTCGATTTGGCGTTTCGAAACACCAGAAAATCCTGCCGCATCAGCTTGAGCTGCATGGCTGCTTCTTCAGGGTCCATGGGCTTTGCGACCATTTTTTCCACCTCTATGGAAAAATCGTCCGGAGACATCTCAACAGATTCTTCAAGCTCTTCGTCCAGTGCTTCATCCAGCGCATTCTCACCAGCTTTTGCGCTGTCGCCGCGGTGCCTTCTTATTTTACCGATGTGTTTCTTAACCTGATTTTCAACCTTATCCATGACCTGATCAATGGCCGAATACATGTCACTGGTCTCTTCAACCGCTTTGATTCGAGTCCCGTTCAAGCTGAGCGTCACATCGGCAATGTGCCTGAATTTCTCTACGCTCAAAACGATGTGTGCCTCCAAGGGCACATCAAGATACTTTTTGATTTTTGAAACCTTCTCTTCCGCGTAGCCCTTTAAACTCTCAATGGGGTCCGTATGCCTGAATGTTACCGTTATGTCCATAAAATTTCCTCCGTAGGTGTGAACAATAAAATCAACCCCTCCGGCAAACCAATAAACGCCGCATGGCGCTGCCACAACTCAATAATTGATTCGAACCTCTTTTCTCTTTCTGGATGGTAGAATTCCCATGGCCTCCCGGTATTTGGCCACCGTCCGACGCGCTACCCTTATGTTAAGGTCCAGCATCATATTTTCAATCCCTTTGTCACTGAGGGGTTTGGTTTTGTCTTCTACCTTTATGATCTTGCGGATCTGCTCCTTGACACTTTCCGATGCCAGCGCATCCCCGTCAACCCTGTTGATAGCGCTATTAAAAAAAAACTTTAACTCATAGAGTCCCTGGGGTGTATGAACATATTTATTGGTGGTCACCCGACTGACCGTCGACTCGTGCATTTCAATGTCTTCAGCCACATCCCTCAACACCAGCGGTTTGAGATAAGCAATACCTTTGTCAAGGAATTCCGTTTGAAACCTTACGATACTCTCTGTAACCCGGTACAGGGTTCTTTGACGCTGGTGAATACTCTTGATCAACCACACCGCAGATCGCATTTTTTCCTGGATATATGCCTTTGTTTCATCCGACACCTGACCTCTGTTCTTCAGCATCCGTCTGTAATAGGCATTAATCCTTAACTTCGGCAAGCCATCTTCATTTTGAATGATTTCGTAGCCGGACCCCACTTTGGCCACGTAAATGTCAGGGGTAACATAGATGGTTTCTTCGGCCGCATAAATTCTCCCGGGTTTAGGATCAAGCGCTTGAATAGCAGCAACCGCCATCAAAACATCCTGAATGCTAACGCCAAGCTGATCGGCAACCTGATGGTACCGTTTTTCCTCCAAATCTTTGAGGTGATCCCTGATGACCTTCTCAACCAGGGTCCCGCCGAGATTCTGAAATAAGGCCTGTATCAGCAGGCATTCCTTTGTGTCCCTTGCCGCCACGCCCACCGGATCAAAATTCTGAATTAGCGCCAGGACCTCCCTGATATCATCAACCAAAGCTCCGGTTGCCTGGGCTATTTCGTCCAGGGTAACCTCCAAATACCCGTCATCATTCAGATTACATATGATATAGGCCCCAATTTCCTTTTTTTCATCTTTCACATTGCTCATATTCAACTGCCAGAGCAGGTGTGCAGACAGGTCCGTTTTGGTGGCCGTAAAATTCTCAAAGGACGGCGCATCTTTCTGTTCGTAGTTCCTTTCGGAAAAATTTTCGGAATAACCGCTATTATACTCTGAAAGATAGCTTTCCCAATCCACATCATCCCTTGCCCGTTCCTCTACGGTCACTTCGGGAAGTGAAGGAGAGTCCGGATCCGGACCGGAATCATCGACCGAGGGATTTTCAGATTTCTTTTCCTGAGATTCCTGTAATGCCTGTGCCGATTCCTCCTTTTTCTCTCCCGCACCGTCATCCCCGTCAACCTCATCTTGACTCATCTCTTCAAGGATAGGGTTTTCCTCCATTTCCTGAGAAACGGTCTCAAGGAGTTCAAGCCTTGACAGCTGCAGAAGCTTGATGGCCTGTTGCAGCTGGGGAGTCATCACAAGCTGCTGGGTAAGGCCCAAAGATTGTCTGAGTTCTAACGCCATAACAAATTCAAAAATGCCGAAAAAAACTTCCTAGAGATTGAAATTCTCGCCCAGATAAACACTCCGGGCCAACTCGCTTTTTACAATATCATCCGGGGTGCCCTGTTCAATGATCCGTCCCTGATTGATAATGTAAGCCCTGTCACAGACATTCAATGTCTCTCGTACATTATGGTCCGATATGATAACCCCCAAGCCCCGGCTTTTCAACTGACGTATAATCTGCTGAATATCGTTGATGGCCAGAGGATCAATGCCTGCAAAAGGCTCATCTAAAAGCATAAACCTGGGCTCGGTCACCAGGGCCCTGGATATTTCCAGCCTTCGCCTCTCCCCGCCCGAAAGGGACAACGCCTTCTGCTTGGCCAGATGATCAATGCTCAACTCCCTGAGACCCTTTTCCAGACGATCTCTTCGTTCCTGTGCCGGGACGTGCAGCATCTCAAGTATAGCGAGCAGATTCTGCTCAACGGTCAATTTACGGAATACCGAAGGCTCCTGGGCCAGATAGCTGATACCTTTTCTGGCCCTTTGAAACATAGGGTCCCGCGTAATGTCCTTACCGTCTAAAAAAACCCGCCCTTCGCTGGGTCGGGTGAGCCCCACCACCATGTAGAAAGTAGTTGTTTTCCCGGCGCCGTTGGGTCCTAGAAGGCCGACAATCTCCTGCCTGTTGACCATCACATTTACACGATCGACGACCCGTTTCCCGCCATAGGCCTTGACAAGACCGCTGGCCTCCAGCATTGCGGATGCCGCATTCACGGCCCCTTTCCCTTCTCCTGCTTTGGGAAAATTACTGCCCGGACTTTCTTGTCCTTGGCACTTTCCACAATGCTCCGGTCCTCTTTAAGGAAAAGCGTAATCACATCGCCTTCAACAAAATCCTCGCCTTGCTTCACAACAGGCTTCCCTGTAAGAACCAGTTT
>CAYPQJ010000077.1:7320-17409 GCA_964412835.1 uncultured Desulfobacteraceae bacterium
GCTTCCAGGGTCTTGCTATTGATCACCATTGGGCCCTGGCTCTTTTTTTGAGCCTTCTCACGGGGACCGGCTGACAGGGCCGGACCGGAAAAAACCCCTAGGAGAAGCAGCCCCGTTAACACGAAAACCAGAGAAAATACAGACCGTTTCATTGCGCTGCCGATACCTCCGCATCCCGGTTAATGGTTGTCACCACATTTGACAAAATCTTGATCCTATTCTCTGAAAGATCGACAAAAATACCTTTTCCCTTCACCGTAAAAAATGGACCAAATATTTCCACCGGTTCTTCATTATTCACAGTGCCTTTTTTCTCATTAACCACCACATAATCCGTAAGAAAACGATACTCGGTTCCGTAAGAACCGTCCAATTTTCCCTTAAGTTCAATCTTTCCAATGTCCTTAAAGTAGATCCCTCTTTCACCTCTCAGGGAAAATCCAGGCCTTCCCTCGGCTTCCACCTCCAGAAAAAAATCAAAAAACCGAATGGTTTTTCTATCTTCTGAGAAACGCACCTCTTTAGCGTCCAGAACCCATTTTATTTTTTTATCCGGATCATCCTGCCGATAATGAATATCTTTGAGATTTACACCTTTACCTGAAATAACGTCCTTTAGAAAAGCGGTGGTTTTGATAAAATCTTTGCCGGCTTTTGCAAAATAGAAAACCACCACCAGAAGCAAAACGAGGACTCCCACAAGGGGCCAATGTCTTTTCACAAAACTTTTCATGGAACCAGTTGCAGTATATCAATCCCTGCTTTGTTCTGTAAAGGCAATTCTAGGCCAGCACCCGCGGCATTTCAGGATCCATTCACAAATCTCCCTGACGGCGCCGTAACCACCTCTTTTGCTTGTTATGAAGTCCGCCTCTTCCCGAACTTCCCTGGCAGCATCCGCCACGGTAATACACAAACCGGATTCGTGAAACATGGCCAGATCGGGCAAATCATCCCCAACGGAGCCCACCTGTAGCTTCGTAAGACCTCTCTTTTCAATCAAGCGTCTGCAAACAACACGCTTGTCCGATATTCCCTGATATACTTCGCGAATTCCCAGTTCCCTGGCCCGATGGGCAACAACCCGGGACCTTCGACCGGTGACGATAACCACTTCGATCCCATCGCGCATGAGCAGTCTCAAACCGAAACCGTCTTTTACATCAAAGGATTTAACCTCTTCCCCCTTTTCATTCAACGTAATACGGCCGTCCGTCAAAACCCCGTCAACGTCCAGCAAAAGCAGTTTTAATCCGGCAGCCTTGTCTTCCATTTCGTGCGACTCCACCAGGGGTTTGATGGGTGAGAACGCCTACGACCGAACAATCCCATGAAGGCGCTTGAGCATTTTCACCAGGGGCTTTACGTCAGTGAGGGGCAATGAATTGGGTCCATCACACAGGGCGCAATCCGGATCAGGGTGGACTTCCATAAAAACGCCATTTGCGCCTGCCGCCACAGCCGCCTTTGCAAGGCACCCCACAAACTCCCGCTGTCCACCGGAGCTGTTCCCGGCACCACCCGGTAACTGCACGCTGTGTGTGGCATCAAACACCATGGGAAAACCAAGTTTTGCCATTATGGCCAGGGATCTCATGTCAACCACGAGGTTGTTGTAGCCAAAGGAAAATCCTCTCTCCGTAATCAGGATATTCCGGTTCCCGGCAGAGGTTACTTTCTCCGTTATCGGCCCCATCTCAAAAGGAGAAATGAACTGACCTTTCTTGATATTAATGGGAATTCCGAATTTGGCCACATGCACGATAAGATCCGTCTGGCGGCACAAGAATGCCGGAATCTGGATCACATCGAGAACCTGAGCCGCTTTTTCCACATCACTGATGCGATGCACATCCGACAAAACAGGCAATCCGAACTGCTCCTTGACCTTTTGAAGAATATGAAGCCCCTCGTCGAGACCGGGGCCTCGGTAGGAAGTCAAAGAGGTCCGGTTCGCCTTGTCGTAAGAGGCTTTAAAAATAATCGGTATTTGGAGATCATCACACATCTCCGTCAGATAACGTGCGATTTCCAGCGTACTGGATTCACTTTCAATGACGCAGGGTCCTGCAATCAAGAAAAATGGCCACTCTGCGTCTATGAACAAACTGCCTGTTTCAAAATTTTTTACCATGTCCCTGATTCCAACAAACCTGAAAAGTGGTTAAAGGCAAATCCATACGGTTGGTTTTGAGGCCGCGGTTGATTTCTCTTAAGGACTGTATGCTCACATTGTTATAGCATGGTCCCGGGAAAGTCAAGATTCCCAAACCAGGAACAACTTTTTCTTGTCATGTAAGGCGAGAAGCCTTATCATGCGCTTTCTCGCTTTTTTAGAGCTTGGCAAAGGTGAGAAGACTTGTATGATTGCCTATTTCGGGGGAGGTCAATTACCAATGGCGAAAAAAAAGGTTTCCAAAACCATCGATGACATCAACAGAAAGATTAAAGAAGGAAACGTCGTTGTGGTCACAGCCGATGAAATGGTCGGCATTGTCAAGAAAAACGGCGCTGAAAAAGCCGCCCGTGAGGTGGATGTGGTCACCACCGGGACTTTCTCTCCCATGTGTTCCTCCGGGGCTTTCATTAATTTCGGGCACACCAAGCCGGGTATCAAAGCCAACCGAACGTGGTTGAATGACGTCCCCGCTTATGGGGGCCTGGCAGCGGTAGATTGCTATATCGGGGCCACAGAACCCAAAGAGGATGATCCGTTGAACGGGGTTCACCCGGGACAATTTAAATACGGGGGCGGACACGTACTCCACGATCTGGTGGCAGGCAAGAAAGTCGAATTGCGTGCCACGGCCTATGGCACCGACTGCTACCCCAAAACCCAGTTAAAGAAAAAAATTACCCTTTCAGACCTTCCCTACGCCATGATGCTCAACCCCAGGAATGCTTATCAAAACTACAACTGTGCCATAAATCTCACCCAGAAAACCATCTATACCTACATGGGGATTCTAAAGCCCAATGGCGGCAATGCCAATTATGCCACGGCCGGGGAACTCAGCCCGCTTTTTAACGACCCCTACTACCGAACCATCGGCCTGGGAACCAGAATTTTCCTGGGCGGCGCCAAAGGATATGTCATTGCACCGGGTACGCAACATAATCCAAACACTGAAAGGCATGAAAACGGCGTCCCTTTAACCCCTTCCGGCACCCTCATGGTGAGTGGAAACATGAAAGAGATGGATCCCCGGTGGGTTGTGGGGGTCAGCATGTTGGGGTACGGCTGTTCCCTTGCCGTAGGCTTAGGAATTCCCATCCCCATTCTGGATGCGGAAATGGCAGCATACACAGGTGTTTCAGATGAAAATCTTTACACTCAGGTCATTGATTATGGAAATGATTATCCAAAGGGAGAAGGAAAAAGCCTGGCCCGGGTCAACTATGCGGATCTCAAAAACGGTATGATTCGCGTCAACGGACAGGATGTGCCCGCGGTCCCCATTTCTTCCCACAAAAGATCCCTGGAGATTGCCAATATACTCAAGGAATGGGTGGAAAAAGGCGATTTTCTATTGACCCAACCCCAGGAAACCTTGCCCGCTTAAGGATTGAGAGCCTTTCCTACTCACCCAGGATATGAGAATCCTTTAGAATCTGCTTCAGCTCGTCTCGCTGGATTCTGTCCAAAGGCCTCAGAGGGGGGCGTACCGGACCACCATACATTCCCTTCAAATCCAGAGCCTCTTTAAGCCCGGCGATACCGAAACCGGTGGTGACCGCCGCATTTGCAGAAATGAGCCTGAGCTGTATTTCCCGAGCCTTGTTCAGCGCCCCCGCATGAAAATCTTCCACGATTTCATGGAGGGCGTGAGGGGCCACGGCAGCCAAGGCCATGACACCGCCCACGGCACCCACCGACAGGGCCGGAAGCAGAAAACTTCCGGAGCCCGCCAGAACCTGGAAATGGTCCGCCGCGTGATGCACCACCTGCCCCATCTTCACCACATTGCCCGAACTCTCCTTGAGGCCGATGATATTGGGGTGCGCCGCCAGTTCGATGATGGTCCGGGCCTCCAGATCGACGCCGGTAAATCCGGGCACATTGTACAAAATGATGGGGATGGGGGACCGATCCGCCACGAATGTGTAATGGGCGCAAAGGGCCACGTGGTCCATCTTCGGTTTATAATAATGAGGCGTCACAATCATGGCGGCATGGGCCCCCGCGTCTGCCGCCTTTTCGGTCAATACCATGGTCTCCGTGGTGGATTCGCAGCCGGTCCCCGCAATAAAGAGCCGATCGGAACCGATGGCCTTTCCCGCAGTCCGCCAGGTCTCCTCCTTTTCTTCTGTTTTGAGCAGAACGGATTCACCGTTGGACCCCAGGACTGCAAATCCCCTCAGCGGGGTTTCCTGCCATTTTTCAAGGTTCGCCGCCAGATGATCATGGTCCACCCTGCCATGGCGGTCAAAGGGTGTGGGGATGGGCGGGAAACAGCCCTCCAGGGAAACTTTGCTATTCATGTCTGCGACCTCCCTTGACATTAGAAATTCTTATGATCTGTCCGGTTACGATATTTTTGCAGCTGACTTTCATAGTATGACTTATTTTCAGTTGCCTTTTCAATGGCTTCCCGAATGGTCTGAATGGCTTCATCCGTCAGACCATTCCGGTAACAGGCCTCGGCCAGGGTGTCCAGAAACACGGGGGCAGGCTGCAAGGCCACGGCTTTTTGCGCCAAAGTCAGAGCTCGGGTACTGTTCCGTAAAAGCGGATTTTTTGCGGTCAGCATCATCCAGGCCAGGTTGTTCAATGCCACCGCCTGGTTCGGGTGCCACCCGATGATCTGATCATAAAGAGCAATGGTTTCCGCCTCTTTTCCCATGCGCTGGTAAACCATGGCCAGGTTCATGGCCAGGCTTACATTCCGGGGGTGTTCCTCAAGCTTGGCACTGAGTTCTCTGCTGACCAGATCGTATGCCATGTGCGCCTTCACACCGCCGAAATTCAGATAATAACCTAAAGCTCCGATACCTGCCAGGTAAACCAGGAAGGATATCAGCACAAAACGGTTCTGTTTCCGGACCAATCGGGGCACTTCCAGGGTTTTCAAAAGACAGGCGACCCGCTGACCGATACTGAAATGGTGCCAGTTGGGCACATCACGGGATCTTCCGCTCAGGTAGGCAATTTTTTCCAGCGCATTGATGATGAATGCGGGTGTTCCCATGACCGTTGCGGCGTAAAGATCGGCCTGACGTTCAAAATGACGCATGAAAAACCCCATGATGTAACGGAAGTAAATCAAAAGGGTCAATAGCATGGGAACCGCCACCGACAGATAGAAGAGGGTCATGGACCGGGCGTCGTCTTCTGAGATGAGCTCCCCCAGAGGAGACCATACATAGGCCATATAAATATAAACATCCGATAACCCGAATGAAATAACCATGAACCCCACAAAGAACAGGACGTAAAAGAGCAAATGAAAATATCGGGCATGGCCCATCTCATGGGCCAGAACGGATTCCAGCTCTTCCATGGAAAGCGCGGACATCAGTGCATCGGTCACCAGGATGTACCGATACCGAGGGACAATCCCCATAATGCCCGCCGTCATCATCCGCCCCTCGAAAATAGGCCAGCTGAGCAGGCGGCGGTAGCGGAAACCCTTTTGCTTTAAAAAAGCCGTCAGGTGTCTCCCTTTCTCGGATGCCTCCAGGGGCTTACACCCCCACCAGTACTGGATGAATTTCGGCATGACCAGCACCAGCAATGATAGAAAGACGGCAAAGAATAACATCTGACCGTAGAGGCTGTTCAAAAAGGCACTGGAGGATGCCCATGGACTGAGTGACAACAGGTCATAAACGAACGTCAGCACGAACCATGGGAAAAGGACGGGGAGGTTGAACCGAAGGTTGCTCAGCACAAAACTGCGCCTCCCAAAAGTCACGCGAAAAAGGGCCCGGTACGTGGGCCAGGCCAAATACCAGATCGTGCTCAAGTAGAAGAGAAACAACGCAATGGCAAAGAGGCCCTGCACCACGGAGAAAGCCGTAAGACCGGGAACTACCAGAAGCCATTGTTTGAAACTGAAAAAATAGATGGCAACGGCAAACAACAATATGGCCAGGATGGAAAGCCGCAGGTTCAGCCGCTCGTACCGTTCCGCCAACGCCCCCTCAGCGTGCCGACCGGAGGCGATGCGTCGGTTGAGATCGAGAAACCGCCGGCGGCAATAAACGGCAAAAACCACCCAGCAAATCACAAGCCCAGCGATCGAATACAGGAAAGAATCATCGGGGGAAGCATCGGAATAGCTGACGTTAAAAATCAGAAGAACGACGATGAAATAAATGATATTGTTGAACAATCGTTAGGGCCTCGGCATTGGGCTGCGGTCCTCTTTGATGAATTCCAGAGTCCCCCCGTCGGGGGAAAGTGACGGGTCCCCTTGCAGGGTGATTTCGAGGCCGTAGCGTGCCTCCATATGGGCAAGCTCTTTTCGTTTCCGGTTTTGCAGATAGGCGGCCACATCCTCGGGAAGCAACCCCTTTACCTGAAAAATCCCCTTCTTGCTCAACCCCATGCGAATCCGGCGCAAAAATGAAACGGCGGCTGTTTCAACCGAAGGCACAATCCCACGTCCCTTGCAATACGCACAGGTTTGATAACTCACCGATTCGATGGAAGGCCGGAGGCGCTGCCGGGACAGCTCAAGAAGACCAAATTTGGAAATATTGGAAACGCTGATCTTGGCCCGATCTTCTTTTGCCTTATCCCGCACTACTTTTTCCACTTCCCGAATATGCTTTTTTTCCCGCATATCGATAAAATCAATCACCACCAATCCGCCCATATCCCGCAGGCGAAGTTGACGGGCAATCTCTTCAGCGGCTTCAATGTTGGTTTTAAACGCCGTATTCTCCACTTGCTTGCCCGTTCGCCACCGACCCGAGTTGACGTCGATGGCCACCAGGGCCTCAGTGGGATCAATCACAATTGAACCCCCGGACTTTAAAGGCACCCGATTGCGATAGATGGTCTCAATCTGCTTTTCGATTTCATACTGTGCGAAAATGGGACGTTTCTCTTTAAACAGTTTGACATGGCCCTGATGCCGGGGAGAAATGATCTTCATGTAATCTTTCACCTTGCCCAGGGTCTCTTTATCGTCAACGAGCACCTCGGCGATTTCGCTGGTGAAATAATCCCTTAACGTTCTCAGACAAACATCCTGCTCCTTATGGACCAGGGTCAACGGTGATGCCTCCTGAACATTTTTCTTGATGTTTTTCCACATTCTGAGCAACCGGTTGAGGTCCCTTGAAAGGTCTCGCTTGCTCTGTTTCAAGGCCGCGGTTCTCACAATATATCCGACCCCTTCGGGAAGCTTGAACTGGGTCATGATGGACTTGAGTCGCTGGCGCTCCTCTTCATCTTCGATTTTCTTTGAAATGCCCCCCTTACTCCCGGGCATCAAGACCAGATGCCGGCTGGCCAGAGACAGATAGGTGGTCAACTGTGCACCTTTGTGTCCCTGCATCTCTTTGGTAACCTGGACCAGAAGTTCCTGGCCTTTTTTTAAAATTTTTTCGATCCGTGGCAGGCTTGTCTCCTTTTTTGATTCCGGTTCTATGGCGTAATATTCCGGATGAATGTCCGTAACGGACAAAAAACCATTCTTATCACTTCCAAAGTTGACAAAACACGCCTGCAGGCTCGGTTCGACCCTCTCCACAACCCCTTTATAGATATTTCCGGTCTTCTGTTCCGTGGCAGCGGTTTCGATGTAAAACCCATCCAGCCGTCCGTCTTTGATTACGGCGATCCGGAATTCCTCCGCTTCGACGGCATTGATCAACATTTTTGACGCGAGTCCCAAAGGTTTTCTCCTTGCTTTGGTTTTTGCATATCCTGTTTTGACCAGTTCTGTACCGACCTTTTGATCGTCGGACTTTTGGGAAACTGGTGTTTTTGATGTTGGTTTTGTATCCTTTGACTTTCGGAATCCAAATCTCATTTAAAAATCGTGCCTTCCATAACGTTTGAGATGCTGATCGGCCTGGTACATGAAGGTTCGAATCGCAGATTCTCGACCCGGCTGGGTGCTGGAATCATACGGGGTGTCCAGATAAGGAACCCTGCGCCTGTTCATGAGAGGACGTACAATTGAAGACGTGGTGATGCTCGGCATACAGGTAAACGGGTAAACATTCACCAAACCGTTATATCCCTCACGAACATATTCCATCATGCCCGCAATGCTCAAACACGCCTCCGTACCCAGGTCGAAATCATACAAATCCTCTTCTCTGAGCACATCCTCCAGATGGCTGATCTTGTGGTCCTTTGCCAGATCAACCAGCTCCGAAACCCTTTTATAAATCTGTCTTTGTCTGTATTCTTGATAAAAAAGATCCCCTCCATAGGTGAAAAGATCTTTCAAATGATCTTTGAAACGGTCAAATTTCAATTGTTTCAGGCTGAAACGCAAACCCTTCTTGGCCGATCTATAATGTTCGTAGCTGGTAAAATTGACCCACTCCGATACAGAGGCATTGACCACTTCCGCACCGTGCTTTTCCAGCATGCGGATGACGTCCTGGTTGGCTTTCTCGTGGGTACGCAAATAGATTTCCCCCACCATGCCGATTAACGGTTTCGGCGGAATCCCCGGGTCCATGACCGCCTTTACCTCTTTGACGACCGCTTCCAGCCGCGCAAATATCTGATCAAACTGCAGCCCCTGCCCAAAACGCTCAAAAGCATCCTCCATAAACGCAAGGCATTTTTCAATCACCAGATCCGCCAGTCCGGCTTCTTTCTCATAGGGCCTGACCCGCCACAACAGCCGGTCCAGGATGTCCCCCAAAACCACAGCCACGTAGGACGACTTCCGAAGATCGGTCACCCGCTCCGCCTCAATAATCCCGGACAGGGAATAACCGTCCGCAGTGGTCAGTGCACCGATCCTTAGCCCGCTGAACCCCGGGAAGGAATCCAGAACAATGCGCTGGTATTTGTTATACATACCGAAACGGCACGGACCATCCGCTTCCGGCAGGAAATAGACGTAAGCATCGGAATCAAATTCCGACCCCAGGCGGGCCGACTCCTGCTTCATGAAATGGAGAATATCCCCCATGGTAATCTGACAGGGAAAGCATTCTTTCCCCGAGGTGTGGGCCATGCCCAGATCCATCCCTTTGAAGGTCTCAAGAACCTTTGCCCGTATGCCGAAACTTCTGAAATTGGCCGCCAGAAGATGGCTGCCCATACGATTCATTTCCGGAATCAAACAGGTTCGTTCCTTGAGGCTGAACCGCCCCACCTTGTTGCTGAAAGATTCAAAATTAATGACGTTACCGCTTTCCATGGTCAATTCGCCAGCTTTCGCGGCTCTTCCGCTTCCTGATGTGCTTTTTGAATACTGTTAAAAATGACGTTTTTATAGGCCTCCAACCGGGTCATGACACCGGCAACGGCACTGTGCTCATCCAGTTCCAGAATCATGTAGGCCTTATCCCCCATAATATGCCGGTAAAAATGTTCCAGGAATGAATCCGCACCACACCCGAAGTTGGTCAGATGCAGACCAAAAAAGTCCGAGTTGGACGCTACGATTTTGGCCGTGCGAAGAATTTTTGCGCCCAGTCCCCAGTACATGGAGGGAAAATCAGACAGATCCACCAAAGACTCATCCATAAAGTCCATGGGCAGGGCCTTGACGCCGATTTTTGCCAGATTGTGCCCCAATCTCAGATTTAACCGTTCATCATAGAGATTGTAGGGCCTACCGGTCACAACGATCATCGGTTCCCCGGCGGGGTGTGATTTCAGAATCTCTGTTCCTTTCCGGAAAACCGCCTTCTGGAATTGCGTCTCTCGCCCAAAAGCGTAGTAAAGGGCCTCCCTTACCTGATGCACGGTGAGCGAGAGTTTTGGCCGCAACTGCTCAGTTATTTCCAGAGCAAGGGTTTCCACATCATACTTGAGATGGACCACAGGGTTTAAAACAGTTTTCATATCAAGATCAAGGGCCATGCGGACCATATAGGAATTGCTCTGAACCATGGGACAGTAAAAGCCTTTTTCTTTGTCCTCGCTTTTTCCCATATTCACAA
>CAYPQJ010000078.1:0-17401 GCA_964412835.1 uncultured Desulfobacteraceae bacterium
TGTAACCTCCTGAAATCATTAAAGATTACAAAATTTCGCTGCACGCCCTAATTGGAATGTCAAGTAAAAAATGAACTTAAATATCTGATTTTACAATTATTTTTGATGCTTCGCATGCAAAAACCTAACCGGAAATTACTGGCATCGACTAGCTATTTGTTCAACCAACTCAGATTTCGTCATGTTATGGTCTCCTTTTTTTGAATTGTGTTGGTATCCTTAAGGAAGTCGACCTGTGAAACAAAAGCCACCGGGTTCCGAGTTTCCTGTTCGTTTCTCGTGCGACACTGCGCCTGAGGTACGTTGGAGGTATTGCAGGCTTTAGGGCAATTGAAAAACCTGTGCTTTATAGCAGCCGGACTCAGCCAACCCATTTATTACATTTGTATGACAATGAATAACGTAATCCTAGGAAATCCATTTTGCCATGACCTCCAAAGCCAAACCAATATTACCTATCTGGCAGTGGTTCTGCCCATGATCGTCCTTTGTAAAAATGCGCTCCGTTATCGACTTGGCTCCAATCAAGGCAGCAACCTGCATGTGATGTAATTTAAGTGGAATGAAATGATCTTCCGCACCCGTTAAAATCAAGACGTCTTGAGTGACAAGGCCAGACTTTAGGTTCTCTTCGTTGAATTCAATAAAAGCAAGTGCTGCATCCAGCGGTGTATCGGTTTTTGTGATGTACATCAAGTTGTCGATTCCCCATTTCTCCTGTGGCATTAGCCTCATTTTCAATTTCGAAGTCATATTCATCAGGGTAGGATGCTTGAACAGCCATCGAGCAAATTTCTCCACAGCTTTCGGTGGAATTTTCATATAGTCGTATGCAATGCTTAAGGCGATGACTTTCTTAATCCTGGGCTCGTAAGCGGCAGCTCTGAAACACAGCCAACCCCCCATGGATATCCCCATCCAGATTGTATTATCAACTTCAAAGTAGTCCAATATCGCCTTGGCTGGCTTTTCCCAGGCATATTCAATCGGGAGTCCGTATTCCTTTAATGCACCGCCCTGTCCTGGCCCATCGAACATGATGACCTCATAGCCCAAGTCCGCAAAATAGAGTGCAATAGAGTAGAACTCTTCAATGAACGAATCAAAGCCACCGTGTATCACAATGGTTCCAAGTTGGGCTTCTCCCTGTATCGAAACCTTTAATGCTGGCAGATATGCATCCCCATACGGCACTTTGCAGCGCTCAATCGACTCATTTGCAAAAATCTTGCTATAGAAGAGATCGATGAATTTATGGTAGAGAGCTTTTTTGTCGGGATCTGTTTGATGGGTGAAGAATTCAGCCGCCCGATAGTAGAATGTACCATTAATGACTCGGCCTTCAGACAGAGCCTTATCAGCCAATCTGACCATCTCCTCTTTCCAGTCTCTCAAATTTTTAATGTTTGCGGCGGCTTCCTCCATATCTTTCAAACGGGCGTAACCCAAAGAATACCATCT
This sequence comes from uncultured Desulfobacteraceae bacterium, assembly GCA_964412835.1. Classification (GTDB taxonomy): domain Bacteria; phylum Desulfobacterota; class DSM-4660; order Desulfatiglandales; family Desulfatiglandaceae; genus NaphS2. The sequence goes on from CAYPQJ010000078.1 coordinate 1,462, forward strand.
GTTTAATTGGAAATCGATGATCTTCGTCTTGTGAAGATTATGGTATCCAACGGGAAAAGTGAACGTTGACATTATTTAACATTCCCTACAAACCGCTTGAGTATATAGTTGGCCAGCGCTTCGGGACCATTAAGGTTTTCCCAACAAAAGATAGCAATTCACACAACCTCGATAGAGTCGCAAGGCTTCATTCAGATCAGCAAGAGGATATAACGGACTTACTTTCCATCCGAGATTAATTCCAAGGAGACTTCAGATATAACTGACGAAGACTCAATACTGTCCAAGATGGTGATAGATTGAGGATATCTGAAATCCCCTTATATGTCAAAAACAAGAGTTATGGCTTACCATATTGGGAAATGTGACCGGGAATATCGGATCAGATTAATGTTTTGCCAAGCACAAGATGTGGTGGTAGATCGATTTAGTGCTTATCCGGTCATGGCAGAAGCGTTCGTGCATGATCTTAGCATCGCAAACGCTTAGAAAATAGTCAACAATTGATTTTGTAGCCATCTGTTTGTTGATCCTTTGAAATTCCATGAGCGTATAGGCACTATTGCATGAACCAGATTTGTTATCCAAGAAAAATGTGGCCAGCTTGAGAGGCAAAACAGGGGCATTCCGATGATCCCACGGCAACTCAAAACCCTGTGATATCACTAATTCGGGTTGATCGAGTGAACCTGTGTTATCTGATTCCATATGGACCAATGGCGAATTACAGAGATCTGCTATGTATTCCAAAAGGGGGGAATGTGTGATATCGTTGTTTGGGCAGAAGTTGAGAGGGTTGTGATATCTTTTGCCTCTAACCATTTTCTGGGTGAGGTGAAACTGACTCCTGCATCCTTAAAAAACAGATGCCGACGGGTGGAAATATGAGCTCAATCTCACCACCGTCCACGGTTCAAAGCATCATTATGGCGGTGAAAAAGGAATCCCATATCTTGTGGTCGCCTCCCTGATTGACTGTCATCACATGACGGAACTTTTCCTATATCATTGTTGCGTCAAGTAATTTTTTGCCCACAGAAAAATACATCTGGCAACCTTCCGCGAAAACGTCGATCGTCGTGGCTCTCATGAAGTCCTATTGAAGGGCATACAAGGAAAGACATGCTCTCGTCGGAAAAACTTATTTGGTCTTTCCAAGGCCGGCACATAAGCAATAGATATGGAACTTTGATCTCAAAACCATGAAATAGGTAATTTTGTAACATTTGGGGTATTTTTACCCATAGCTATCATTTCTCCAGCGTATCTAATACTTACGGCAAGTAACACCCATTTGATGCGACAAAACACCCCAAACCCACCCAACTTGACTTCTGCTCTTCTATTCACGTCAAACCATTGATTTATAAAGAAAACATTAATATTTTCAAAAGCAGGCACGATATTTGCTGTATGGGAGATGCAAAAGCGGAATCGCTTTTGTGAATCCTGATTATAGGGTTCCATAGGCCGCATCCAACGGGAACACAACCAACGTAGGGATATGGACGCAAACAAAACGATCCTCATTGCGGAAAAGGCTGGGAACACCCCCAGAGAACTGGAAATATTTGCAGCAGAGCGAGGATTCGAGCTGGTGAGAGTACATAACTTGAAGGATGTACTGCTTACCCTTCAAGAAAGCAGGATCGATTCTCTGGTGCTGGATGCTGCTTTGCTTGCAGAGGACTGCGGGTTTATTTCCGTGATCAAAGGGATGGAAAAAAATCTGCCCATTATTGTTTGTGCTGAAAAAAACACACCTGAACTGGAAAGCGAAATTCGTAAACACCAGATTTTCTATTACCATATCAAATCCTTTGGAATCGAAGATCTCGTAATGGCCATCGCCAACGCTGTTAACGGGTTATCTCATTAACTTGGAGGTCCGGACCATGCCGTTAAAGGAAAAAATTGTTGCTGAAAAATTTATTGTTCTGGGAGAATTCGAGCCGCCCAAGGGCGCTGATTTTGATTCTTTTGTCAAGGATGCCAACCTTGTCAGGGGTCGGATGGACGCCTTGGTGGTACCGGAAATGGCCAATGCGGTACTGAAGGCCAGTTCATTGGGGGGTTGCGCATGTCTTGAAAGGGAAGGGATTGAATCGGTGCTTCAAGTCTGCTGCCGGGATCGCAATCGTCTTGCCCTTCAGGCTGACATTCTGTCTGCAGCAGCCCTGGGAGTCAAAAATATTATGGCGGTCAGCGGCGTTGAGACCCGTTTCGGAGACCATCCCCAGGCTAGGATCGTCAATGATCTGGATTTAATGGAACTGGTTGAAACCCTTAAAATCCTGCAGCAGGGAAAGGACCTGGCCGGTGTTGAACTCAGAGGCACCCCTTCATTTTCGATCGGGTCCGCCATTGATGCCGGCGCCACGGGAAACCTGCTGGATATTGAAATGGAACGCCTTGAAAAAATGATGGCAAGCGGCGTTGATTACGTCATCACCAATCCGGTTTTTGACCTGAGGCGTTTTGAACAGTTCATGAAACGGGTGGATACCTCTAAAATTGCCGTGCTGCCGACCATTCTACTGCTGAAATCCGCCGGCATGGCCCGTTATATTGATCGTAATATGCGGGGGATTTCCATCCCGCAAGATACGATCCTGAGCATCCAGAAAGCACCGGATAAAGTTCAGGAATGCACCCGGATCGCGGCCGAAACCCTGAAACAGATCAAAGCAATGGGAATGGCCGGTGTTTTGATTTCCACCGTCGGTTGGGAGAGCAAGCTCCCCTTAATCCTGGATAAGGCACAGATTTAAATATCGGAAAGGAACCCTAAATCATGTCCAATACCCAGTCTCAACAGAAGTCAGGATCGGTAATGGTTGTCGGCGGCGGTATCGCCGGCATGCAGTCGGCCCTGGACCTGGCCAATTCAGGTTACCGTGTTCAGCTCATTGAAGCATCTTCAGCCATTGGGGGGATCATGTCCGAACTGGACAAGACGTTTCCCACCAATGACTGCGCCATGTGAATTATCTCGCCCAAACTGGTCGAGGTCGGCCGGCATCTCAACATTGATCTAATCACCTCCGCCGAGGTGAAAAAAGTAGAAGGAACACCGGGGAACTTTAAAGTCACGGTTCAGAAAGCACCTCGCTTCATCGATGCAGCCAAATGTACCGCCTGCGGAGATTGTGCTGAGGTATGTCCCGTGGATCTGCCCAATGAGTATGATCAGGGATTGAGCCAAAAGCACGCCATTTTCAAGAAATACGCACAGGCCATTCCCAGCGCCTTTGCCATTGCTAAAAGGGACACCGCACCCTGCAAGGCAACGTGCCCCGCACATGTGAGCGTTCAGGGGTACATTGCCCTGATTAAGCAAAAAAAATACAGTGAAGCGTTGGCGCTGTTCAAAGACGCCCATCCTTTCCCCGGCATCTGCGGCAGGGTTTGCCATCATCCCTGTGAAGGGATCTGTACCCGAACGGATGTGGATAAACCGCTGGCCATACAATATCTCCATAGATTCCTGGCCGACGTGGACCTTTCAAACGAAATGCCCTACGTGCCGAAAGCAATGGAACCCCGGAATAACAATGTGGCGGTTATCGGATCGGGACCGGCGGGCCTTTCAGCCGCTTATTTTTTAGCTTTGCGTGGATACCCTGTCACGGTGTTTGAAAAACTTCCCGTTGTGGGCGGCATGATGGCGGTCGGCATACCCGCCTACCGGCTTCCGCGAGACATCATCGAAGCCGAAGTGAAAACCATCGAAGCTTTGGGCGTAACCATCAAAACAGGTGTCTCCTTCGGTGAGGACATTACTCTTGAAAGCCTCAGGGCAGACGGGTTTGAGGCGATTTTCATGGCCACGGGCCTGCATCTGAGCCGCAGACTCAACGTGGAAGGCGAAGACGCTCCCGGCGTCGTGGAAGGTGTTGAGTTCCTTCGCGATTCCGCCCTTGGAAAAGAGGTCATCTTAGGCGACCGGGTGGTTGTCATCGGCGGGGGGAATGTGGCCATCGATGTGGCTTTAAGCGCCAAACGTCTCGGCGCAAAAGAAGTATCCCTGGTCTGTTTGGAAAAACGTGAAGAAATGCCGGCCTGGGACTATGAGATTGAAGAGGCCCTAGAAGAAGGGGTTACCATCATCAACAGCCTGGGCCCCAAAAAGTTCCTTCAGAACGAGGGACGGTTTTCGGGTGTGGAGTTCAAACAATGCACCGCTGTCTTTGATGATAAGGGCAACTTTAACCCCAGTTATGATGAACCCCCCCTGACCATTTTAGAAGGCGACACCGTCATCGTCGCCATCGGGCAGGCAGCGGATCTCTCTTTCGCGGACAAGGACGGCATTTCCGTTACACCAAGGGGCGGGCTTGAAGCGGATCCCATCACACTTGAAACCCCCATTCCAGGCGTGTTTGCCGGCGGCGATGTGTTCTATGGTCCCAAGTCCGTGGTGGAAGCGGTGGCCAGCGGAAAAGAAGCCTGTGAAAGCATTCACCGCTTCCTAAACGATCTGGATCTGAAATCGGATAGAGAAAAGGACGATGATTCTTATGAAAAACCCGATGTCTCTGGGGAACCCCATATTGCCAGGGAGGTAATGCAGGCCCTTTCCCTTGAGGAGCGTGAAGGTAATTTCAAAGAAATCGCTTTGGGGTTCAGCGAAGAAGAAACCCTTTTAGAAGTGGAACGTTGTGTCAAATGCGGCATCTGCTCCGAATGCTACCAGTGCATCACCGCCTGTAAAGCCGAAGCGGTCACCCTCATCACCCATGGGGAACAAGCCGAAACCCTGGAACTCACAACGGGCTCCATTATTCTGGCGCCCGGGTTTCAAGCATTTGATCCATCCGTATTTGACACCTATCATTACACGGATCATCCCAATGTGATGACGTCCATGGAATTTGAGAGGATTCTCTCAGCTTCCGGCCCCACCATGGGGCACCTGACCCGGGTTTCGGATCACGCGGAACCCAAAAAAATCGCCTGGATCCAGTGCGTGGGCTCCAGAGATATTAATCGTTGCGATCACTCTTATTGTTCTTCCGTATGCTGTATGTACGCCATCAAGGAAGCGGTCATCGCCAAGGAACATGGGGGAAGCGATCTGGATTGTGCCGTCTTCTACATGGACATGCGGACCCATGGGAAAGATTTTGAGATTTATTATAACAATGCAAAGGATAAACACGGGGTTCGGTTTATAAGGTCCCGTGTTCACACCATTGACCCAATGATTGACGATGATTCGCTGATCCTGAAATACGCCACGGAAGCAGGAGAATTCATCGAGGAAACCTTTGACATGGTAGTCCTTTCAGTCGGCATGGAAATATCACCCCAGGTGGTCAAGCTTGCCGAAGACCTTGGTGTGGATGTCAATGAAAACAATTTCTGCCAGACGGAAACGTTTCATCCGGTCAATACCTCTGCAGAAGGGGTCTATGTGTGCGGCGCTTTCCAGGGACCCAAGGATATCCCCCAATCGGTGGTGGAATCCAGTGCTGCCGCTTGCGCCTCGAGCATGATGTTGAGCGAATCCAGGGGAACCGAAGTTCGGATCAAAACCCTGCCCGATGAAATAGACGTGGCGGGCCTCGAACCCCGGGTGGGGGTATTTGTATGCAACTGCGGCATCAACATCGGGGGTGTTGTGGACGTTCCCGGCGTAGCCGAATATGCGGCCTCGCTTCCCAACGTGGTCCTGACGGATCAGAACCTGTTCACCTGCTCCCAGGACACTCAGGAAAAAATCAAAGAGGTAGTCCGGGAAAACAGCCTTAACCGAGTGGTGGTTGCCGCCTGCTCGCCCACAACCCATGAAGCACTCTTTCAGGATAGCCTTCAGGAAAGTGGCCTCAACAAATATCTCTTTGAGATGGCCAATATCCGCAACCATAATTCCTGGGTTCACCGGGACGACCCCGAGGCCGCAACCAATAAGGCCAAGGACCTGATTCGCATGGCCGTGGCCAGGGCGTCCCTTCTGGAACCCCTCCATGCCAGAACCATCACCGTAAACAAAAGGGCACTGGTGATCGGCGGCGGTATCGCCGGCATGACCGCCGCTCTGGGAGTGGCGGACCAGGGCTTTGAAGTGGTACTCGTTGAGAAGAATCCTCAACTGGGAGGTCTTGCCAGGGAACTCACGGACACCATCGAGGGAGATGACGTTCAGGCCCACCTGTCCGACGTAATTGCCTCGGTGGAACAACACGAAAACATTCAAGTGTTGACTGAATCCCTCATCGTTGATTTCAATGGCTTCAAGGGAAATTTCACCACTGAAGTCATGGTGGGCCCGAGCATGTATCAGCGGGAAATCGATCATGGAATTGTCATTCTGGCCACGGGTGCCAGGGAATACAAACCCACCGAATTTCTATATGGCCGGGATGATCGGGTCATCACCCATCTTGAATTGGACAAGCGCCTTTACGAGAGAGGCGCCGAAGACCTGGAACGGGTGATCATGGTTCAGTGCGTGGGCTCCAGAAACGAAGAGAACCCCAATTGTTCCCGCATCTGCTGCCAGAGCGCCGTTAAGAACGCCCTTCAGATTAAAAAACTGAACCCGGAAACGGATGTCTTTGTTCTCTATCGGGATATCCGCACCTATGGCCTCATGGAGGAATATTACCGTGAAGCCAGGAGACTGGGGGTTCTCTTTTTCAGATTCGACAAGGATCATCCACCCCAGGTTGAAAGCACGGAAAGTGGCTTGATGGTTCGCTTCAAGGACCATGTGCTGCAGCGGGAGATTCAGGCGTCAGCCGACGTGGTGGCCCTCAGTACGGGGATGCGCGCCGAAGAAAACGACGAACTGTCATCCATTCTCAGAGTGGCCCGTAACGAGTACGGGTATTTCATGGAAGCACACGTGAAACTGCGCCCGGTGGATATGGCCAGTGACGCATTTTTTGTATGCGGCACGGCCCACAGCCCGAAGCTCATCACCGAATCCATCAGCCAGGCCATGGCTGCAGCTTCAAGGGCCGTCACATTCCTGGCCCAGGATGAAATAGCGCTATCCGTGGTCACGGCCACGGTGGATCAGGATAAATGTGCGGCCTGCCTCGTCTGTGTGCGATCGTGCCCCTATGACGTACCCAAAATAAATGAAGACGGAGTCAGCGAAATCGATGCGGCCCTGTGCCGTGGCTGCGGAGTATGCGCATCCGAATGCCCGGCCAAAGTCATTCAGTTGGATTGGTATGAAGACAATCAAATCATGAGCAAAGTGGAAGCTTTACTGGAAGGAGCGCTGTAATGGACAATTTTGAGCCGGTTATCATTGCCTTTTGCTGCCAGTTTTGAGGGTATACCGCCGCGGACCTGGCAGGTTCCATGAGACTTCAATATCCCAGCAACGTCAAGATCATCAAACTGCCCTGCACCGGGAGAGTGGATCTGATCCATCTTCTTCGTTCCTTTGAGAAGGGCGCCGACGGGGTTTGTGTGGTGGGCTGCATGGAAGGAGCCTGCCAGTATACCAGCGGCAACATTCGCGCCCGCAAACGGGTGGAAGAAGCCCAGAGAATTCTTGAGAGCATCAAGATTGGAGGAGAACGGGTACAGATGTTCAACCTCTCCTCCAGCGAAGCACCGCTGTTCGTCAAAAGAATCTCTGAATTTACCGAAAGATTAAAAGAGATGGGACCCAACCCCATGAAAACAGCCATGAAACGGGCTGCATGAAATCAGGGATTTGAATACCCACAGGAGGGAATTTCATTATGATTGTGGCGAAAAGAAAGCCCATAGAAGAGATCATTGAGGAAGCCCAGGCGTACGAAAAGATACTCTTGCTCGGTTGCAACGAATGCGTCACGGTATGTGAAGCGGGGGGTAAAAAGGAAGTGGCGGTTTTGGCCTCCGCCCTGCGTATGCACTTCATGAACCAGGGAAAAGACGTGAAAATCGACGAAATCACCCTGGAACGTCAGTGCGACCACGAATACCTGGAGGAGTTGCGAAACCGGATCGACCAGTATGATGCGGTGATATCGCTTGCATGCGGTGTAGGGGTTCAGTTCATGGCGGAAAAATACATGAGCATGCCCGTCCTGCCTGGCGTCGACACCTGTTTCATGGGCGTTACCGAAGAAAGGGGCGTGTGGTCCGAACGATGTCAGGGCTGCGGCAGTTGCATGCTGGCCAAAACCGCCGGCATCTGTCCGGTTTCCCGCTGCGCCAAACGGCTTTTTAACGGGCCCTGCGGCGGATCCACCGACGGCCATTGCGAAATCGACAAGGATGTCATCTGCGGCTGGCAGCTCATTGTGGACAGATTAACAAAGCTGGATAAGATGGACGATTATGAGGTCCTCATGCCCATCAAGGACTGGTCCACGGAGCGGGCCGGTGGCCCCAGAAAAGTGGTGAGGGAGGATGTAATGCAATGAAAACAAAAACCCCCAGCAAACTGGAAAAGATTCTAAATGCCGGACATCTGGCGGTTACATCGGAATGTGGCCCGCCGAGAGGAAGTGACCCGGAGGCGATCACCCAAAAGGCCGAACTGATCAAGGATCATGTGGATGCCATCAACATCACCGACAACCAGACCAGCGTTGTCCGTCTGTCCAGTCTGGCTTCCTGTATTCACCTCAAACTCATGGGCGTGGAACCGATCCTGCAGATGGTGGTAAGAGACCGAAACCGAATCGCTCTTCAAAGCGATATCCTGGGTGCCGCATCTTTTGACATCCATAATATTTTGTGTCTTTCAGGAGATCATCAGCAATTCGGAGACTCGGCCCAGGGACAGAACGTTTTTGATATCGACTCCATGCAGCTGATCCAGACGGTGAGGCATATGCGGGACGAGGGCAAATTCCTGGGGGGTGACGACATCAAAAGACCGCCTAACATGTTTGTGGGTGCGGCAGCCAATCCCTTTGCGGATCCCTTTGAAATCCGAACCCCCAGACTGGCCAAGAAAATAGAGGCCGGCGTCGAGTTTATTCAGACCCAGTGCATCTATAACCTGGATAAATTCGAACTTTGGATGCAACAGGCCCGTGATCGCGGCCTCCATGAAAAAGCCTATATTATGGCGGGGGTTACCCCTTTTAAGTCCGCTGGAATGGCCAAATACATGAAAAACCGGGTTCCGGGGATGGATGTTCCCGACGATATGGTCAAGCGAATGGCAGGCGTCCCCAAGGAGAAACAGGCGGAAGAGGGGATCAACATCTGCGTTGAAACCATAGAGCGGTTAAAGGAATGTGAAGGGGTCAGTGGATTTCACATCATGGCCATTGAATGGGAAGAAAAAGTGCCGGGAATTGTGGAACGAAGCGGCCTTTATCCCAGGCCGAAGGTGTAGTGTGAAGATACTCCGGCTGATGCCGGATTCTTTTGGGATAGGCGGCAACAGCCGATAATTTGCGCCATTCATGTGAATGAGCGCGTTTAATAATGATTGGTGAAAGGAGGTTTTGTTATGGATAAAAAATATGTACTGGTGGTGGATGATGATCCTGATCTGGTAGAAACCGTGGCCATGATGCTGGAGAGCAAAGGATGTGAGGTGGGACGAGCCTATGATGGCTTGGAAGGAGAAGAGGCCATAAATGAAAGACGTCCCGACCTGGTCGTGCTTGATGTCATGATGCCCAGGAAAGACGGGTATGTGCTTTGTGCCGAGATGAAATCAAACCCGGAATTGGCGAATATCCCGGTGGTCCTCCTGACCGCCGTGGGAGAAGCTGTTCCGACGACCACCTACACCCATGCCGATGGCATGTCCACTGAAGCGGATGACTATATCGCCAAGCCCATTGATACGGAAGGGCTGTGGGGGGTTGTCAGCAATCTGATCTAAAAAACCGCTCTGGGTTCCGGGTTCAAAGTTCCGGGTCAACTGATCTCCCAACCTTTGAACTCTGAACTTATGAGCCCTTTAGCCCCTCGCGGAACTTCCATGACTGATCCGGAAAAGCTGGGCGGATTCAAAGTCTTAAAAGAGGCAGTACGCCTCTCACCCGATCCATTTGAGCCTGACAGGCGCTTGCCTGTGACCGTATTTCGTGTTCTGGCGGAACATGAAATTAATCTTCCCTATGTCACGTGCGTCCTGGAAGCCCCGGGGAGATGGCGGGTCGACATGGTCGTTGACTTCAAAGACAAACAGGCGGCCCACAGACTTTTATCAAAGACCCTCCACAAAAGCCCGGATCAACAACCGGCCGCAGCCATCCTTTCCATATTTCCCCACCGGAAAAAGCCCGCCATCGCCGGCGCCCTTTTCGAGGCTTTTGGCCGTGAGGACATTCATCCGGAGGGAATCGCCCATTCGCCTTCCGCCATCTCGGCGATCGTGGCGGAGCAGGAGCTGTTACAAGCCGGCAGCGCCCTTTTCGGCCAGTTTTCTTTCGGCGCTTATCGAACGCCGGCCGACTGGAAACTGGCCCAGAAAGGGAAAGAAAAACGTTACAAGGAAGTGGTCGCAAGCTACCAGGAGAAACACCCGAAAGTATACGGCCTGGAATACCAGGACCGTCAGGAATTGTTGCATATAACCCTGAAACCCTCTTACATGAAAGCCCTGGGTGCCGCCTTTGAAGGTATTTCCCGAAACGGGCTTGATCTCACCTTCCTGGTCGCAAGCCACTCACGGACAAGAGCAGGTTCCATAGATCTCTGTCTGCCCTTGACAAAAAGGGGATCCAACAGGAAAATCATTGCCCATGCCATTAATCCGTCACAGATCGAAACAGATGGTCCCGTAGGAACATTTTCCATGAACGGCCCACACTTTGGAGATCGATACGGTATCGTCAGAGACCTGCTCAACGCCCTCGAAACCGCCGGTGTTGACCTTATGGGACTCAGTTGCACCATCGCTTCCGTTACCGGAGTCGTCCCTTCATCACAACTGTCGCGGACCATTAAAGCCATCCGGAATTGTTTTGATGTGCCATCCATTCTCAAAACGGATCGGGAATACGGATAAAACAGGGCATCGATAACTGAAAATTCAAAATCAGATAAAACATCTATGCCCTTCTGTTTTTGAAAATTCGATGTGTCTCTACTTTCAAGTTTCAAAATCGCTTTGTGGTTGACATGTGAACCTTGTTTTGCCTATATATCCGTGTAGAATCTCAAATTTCAAACCGGAGGATTTCATAATGGTTCCAGCCTTGCTCGTCATGTGTGGTCTGGGAGCGGTATTGGGCATTGTACTTAGCCTCGCGTCCAAAATTTTTTATGTTTATGAAGACCCGAGAATCGGTCAGGTGGAAGATTGCCTGGCCGGCGCCAACTGCGGCGGTTGCGGCTATGCCGGCTGTTCCGCAGCGGCGGTTGCCGTGGTAAACGGGCAGGCGCCTGCCAATGTATGTATTGTGGCAGGAGATGAGTCCACCCAGGCCGTTGCCGCTATCATGGGAATGGCCGGGGGACTTGCGGAACCGTCCTCCTGTTCAAACCCCTGCACGGGCGGGGATCGTGCAAAAGTCCGCTATCTTTATGAAGGCATTCCCTCATGCCGGGCACAGATGATGCTGGATGATGGCAAGCGTGATTGCGACAAAGGCTGCCTGGGTTACGGAGACTGTGTGAAGGCCTGTCTGTTTGACGCCCTGAAAATCGGACCGGACGGGTTTCCCGTTGTGGACGAAGAAAAATGCGTGGGATGCGGCGCCTGTGAGCGGACCTGCCCCAAAGGTATTCTCACCGTGAAAACTCCCTCCGAACGACTGCTTCATTTTAATACGCAAGAAGACAGTCTGGCGCCCTGCCGGCAGATCTGTCCGGCCCAGATCAATATTCCCCTGTACATCGCCCAGATCCGAAAGGGCGATTACGAAGGGGCTGTCCATACCATTCGAGAACGCAACCCCCTGCTGCTATCCTGCGGCAGGGTTTGCCCCCATCCCTGCGAAGACTACTGCCGCCGCGGGGTGGAAGATGAACCGGTTTCCATCAACCAGTTGAAACGCTTTGCGGCGGATTATGAGATGAATTCGGGCAAACGGTTTCCCATTTCCGTGGCACCTTCCACCGGCAAACGGGTCGCGGTCATCGGCGGCGGTCCTGCGGGGTTGAGCTGCGCTTTTTTCCTTCGACGGATGGGTCATGACGTCACCATATATGAAGCCATGCCCAAGCTGGGCGGTATGATCCGGTATGGCATTCCGGAATACCGGCTTCCCAAGAAGACGCTGGACTGGGAGATTGAAGGCATTCTCAACCTGGGGATTGAAAGTCATACCCGGGTAAAATTCGGTGATGATTTTGACATGACATCCCTTGTGGCAGCGGGATACGATGCCATTTTCATGGGTATCGGTGCCTGGAAGGATTCCCTGCTGCGTGTGGAAGGGGAAAATCTGGAAGGATGCTACACCGGCATCGATTTTCTTTCCCGTTTGGCTGGCGGCGAAAAACTACCCATGGGAGATTCAGCGGCGGTCATCGGCGGCGGAAACACCGCCATCGACTGTACCCGAAACCTCCTTCGCTATGGTGCCAAAAAGGTCTACCTGGCGTATCGAAGAACCCGGAAAGAGATGCCTGCCAACCCGGTTGAGATCGAGGCCGCTGAAGAGGAAGGCGTGGAATTCATCTTCCTGACGGCACCTAAGGAAGTGATCAGCGACGATGAAGGGCACTGCACCCATCTGGAATACCTGAAAATGGAATTGGGCGAACCTGATGCCAGCGGCAGACGTCGTCCCGTCCCCATCGAAGGTTCGGAAACTCGCCTGCAGACCGATATGATTATTACCGCCATCGGACAGGCGGCGGATCTGGGGTTTGTGGAACGGGATCAGAAACGTCTGGCCGAATTGAAAACCACCCGTTGGAGCACGGTTGACGCCGATCCCAAAACCCTGCAGACCAACATTCCCTACCTCTTTGTGGGCGGCGACTCCGCCACGGGCCCGGCCCTGGTGGTATCCGCCATCGGCGGTGGCAGAAGGGCTGCCAGATCCATCCACCAATATGTGATGGGTGAAGAAGTCAAGGCGAAACCAATGGAACATATGGGAAAAGACCTCATTCCTGAATCCCAAATGGACCATGTCCCCGGCATCGTCAAAAAACCCAGATCACCCATGGAAGAACTACCGGCAGACGAGAGAATCAAATCCTTTGTGGAAGTGGATCAGGTCCTGACCGAAGAACAGGCATTGAAGGAAAGCGAGCGATGTCTCTCCTGTTGCATTACCTGTTATAATGTGGACCCGGAATCGGAGGAGGCATCAAAACAACAGGCAGCCGTCGGCTGATTCCGAGAGCAGACCGGACGGCTTTCATCGTTCATGGCCGGCCTTTAAGAAATGTGCAACCCTTCCTTTGCCGCTTCAGCAAAGGAGGGGATATTCTCCATTAGCTTACGGGGGGAGGTGCAACATGACCAGTCTAGATTTTCTTCGAGATGTAGATATCCTGAAGGGTCTTTCCGACGACCAGTTGAATTCCGTCGGAGGGCTGTGTAAAGAAAAATCATACGTGGAAGGAGACGTCCTTTTCAGTGAGGGACAACCCGCCGATCATCTTTTTTTAACATTACAAGGTGCGGTGGACCTGTCATTCTCACTGCCCGGACGCGTCCGTACCCCGGAAACCACCATTGTTTCCGTGCCCGAGGGAAGGGCTTTCGGCTGGTCGAGCCTCATGCCCCCCTATCAGTACAGGTTGAATGCACACTGTGCAACCGAAACCTGCAAAGTCCTTTGCCTTGCCCGGGAGCCGCTGAGGCAGCTGTTCGATACGGACATGCAGCTGGGATATGAGGTGACCGTCAACTTAACCACACTGCTCAGCAGCCGTTTTCGCAGGCTTAAGGATTTAAAACAAGCGACACCCTGATAAGAAAGCTGGTCATTTATCCACAATTGCAGAATTCTTTTGCAACACTCATAAGTTACGGAAAAGGGGCTTTTCATGGACATGCTTAATTTTCTGGAAAAGGTTGATCTCTTCAAAGACATGAAAGACGACCAGCTGGAAGTCATTCGGCCGTGTTGTGAAGAAGCGGATTTCAAACGAGGGGAACAGGTTTTTCGCGGCGGAGAGAATGCGGGCTTTCTTTATGTGGTGATGGAAGGCCAAATTGAATTACGCGAAGAAGACATAAATGAAGCACCGGTGGTTTCAACCCTTTCCGAAAGGAACGTATTTGGCTGGTCCACGCTGGTTTCCCCCTACAAATATCACCTGTCAGCTTACTGTGCCGGTAGAACCTGCAAGGTGCTTAAAATAGAGCGGGAGCGTTTCAGAAAGCTCCTTGAAGAAGATACGAGCATGGGGTATCCCGTCATGAACCAAATCCTGGTCCTGATCGGCCGGCGTTTTGATGAACTGGAAGAAAAGGTCATCCAACGCCTGGGCCAGGACATGATCAGCGACTGGTAGTGGTGAAATTGACGTACCCGAAACAACTTTCAGACAAGGTGTTCCTGCTCGGCAATCACTATGCCTCCATCTACTTGGTCAGGGGAGACCGGTTTTCCGTCCTGGTGGAGGCAGGGCTTTCCATAATGGCGCCACAGGTTGTGGCCCAGTTAGAAGGCCTTGACATTAACCCCGCAAATCTCAAATATCTGGTTCTCACCCATACCCATGCGGATCATGTCATGGGCGCACCTCTGATCAAAAAATCATTTCCTCAAATCAGGATTACCGGCGTATCGGAAGCCAGGGATCTGCTTTCCAGACAAAAAATACTCGACTTCTTCATCCGGGAAGATGCTTATACATCGAAGCGTCTTCTGGATTTTAAGGCTGTCGATCCCGACACGTCACAACCCACGCCTCTTCCTTTTGCCTTTGAAAAAATCGTTTCACCTGGGGACACCCTGGACCTTGGCGGATTGTCCCTTCACATCCTGGATGCACCGGGACATTGCCGCGGCGGCATTGCACTATGGGAACCTCGGGAAAGAATGCTGTTTTGCTCTGATTCGCTGGGGTTCCATCTGCCCCCGGGGAAATTTGTTTCTAATTTCTATGTGGATTACGATGCCTACCGCAAAACCTTTGAAACACTCTGTGCGCTTAAACCGAAATGGATCTGCCCGGGCCATTGCGGCGCATACGGCGGCGAAGAGGCGGTGCAATTCGTAGCGGGATCAAGGCGTGAGCTGGAATGGATCACCGATTATGTAACCACACGTGCCAAATCCCCGGAAAAACTCACAAAAGTGTCAGAGACCCTGTTTCAAAGGTATTTTATGGATGAAGCAACGATCTTCAGTCCGGAAAACACAAAGTACTGCACGGAATTGCTGATCCGCCGAATCCTTGAATCGAAGTTTTTATGGGAGTCTCAATATGGAATGGGGGTCATCCCTGACCAGTGATCACGTCGTCACAAATCAAGGCTTGACCTCGTCTGCCCCGCTACCGCTTAATGGAAGAAAAAACAATGCAGCGTTCAGGAGTATCAGTTATACGGTAGTTCGTAAAATTTCCTCATGATTTCGATTTCTTGCGCTGCAAGCTCGGAAGACCGACTTTGATACGCAGTTTGTTGCATGCCGGACACCCTGGCTCGAACCACCGACAAAGGACCGGCCGTGCTGCGTGGTGCTTGCATTTGCCGGAATCAAGATCCAACCAGAGACACGGATTGGAATCCCGATAACGAGCACTGCGAGCGTAGGCATCAACTTGTTGAAGGAGTGCATCTGACGCCTTTACCAACTCGTTGGCATCGAAGGGAGGAAGTGAAAAAGCCAAACAACAGATTCCACAGTTATCGCATGGATTATTTGAAGGTGTGTTCATACGTCACCTGAACATTATATGCTGACATACACTGATTCCTCGAAACGAGGAGAGCAGATAGCCAAAAATATTAAACTGTTTTCTCCGATATTGCTTATTCTTTGGCGTTCTCCTGGAGGGATAATAACGGTATCTCCCGCATTTACCACCTGCGGCCCAAGATTTCCAACTTCCACTCTGCCAATACCTTCAAGTATTACATAACGCTCTGTTACGCCTCGCA
>CAYPQJ010000079.1:0-17351 GCA_964412835.1 uncultured Desulfobacteraceae bacterium
AAGGAGGTTTTGGTAAATGAAATCAACGTCGTATAATTTAATCATGTCGGCGCTTTATAAGGGGATGAAAGGGGAAAGGCCACCCGTGGGCAATCCCACTTCTATTATCTGTCACGGTCTGATGGACCTTTGCGGTATTTCCTTTCCCGAGGCCCACCTGGAGCCACAGGCCATGGCGGAACTGGCCCTGGCAGGGCATGAAATCCTTGGGTTTGATACGGTCATGCCGGAGTACAGTGTTGACCAGGAAGCGGCCGCGCTCGGCTGCAAGGTGGACTGGGGTGACAGGAACCGGATGCCGGATTCCCGGCATTTTCCCTACGAAGATTTCTCAGATGTGAAAATCCCGGACGATTTCCTGGAAAAACCATCCATTCGCGTGGTGCTGGATGCGCTTTCCATTCTTCGTCGACATGTGGGCGGAAAGGCTGCCATTATTGGGAAAGTAATGGGGCCCTGGACCCTCTCCTACCATATGGCGGGTACCCAGAATTTCCTCCTTCAGATCGGGATCGAAGAAAAGGAAAAAGTACACCGTATGATCCGGCAGCTGATGCCGGCTACCGTGGCTTCCGCCCGGGCACAGTTCCAGGCGGGGGCGGACATTGTGGTGCTGGCCGATCACGCCACCGGAAACCTGGTCAGTCCGCGCCATTACGAGGAGTTTCTCCTGCCCATTCACCGGGAGCTGACCAGCACCATTGAAGGCCCCCTGATCCTGCATGTGTGTGGAAACTGTACAGACCGGCTGGAAATGTTTGCGGATGCGGGTTTTGACGCATACCATTTCGAGTGGCAGGTGGATGCGAAAACAGCCGTTGAAAAGATCGGCCACAGAATGTGTCTGGTGGGTAACGTCAACAATCCGGAGGTGCTTTATCAGGGGACACCGGAGGATGTTTACAAGCAGGTGCGCTATGCCATCGAAGCGGGCGTGGACATCATCGGTCCCGAGTGTGCCATCCCATTGGCTACCCCCATTGAAAACTTGAGAGCCATTGTTTCCGCCGCCCATGAAGGGTATTGAGCCAAAAAAAGGGAAAGCGACGATTTTCTGCTGATCTTCAAAACAAAGCGAGGAAAAAATGAGTAAACTATTGAGCACCATCAAAGAAGCGGTCGTCAACCGAAAACGAAAAGAGATCGAGGGTCTGGTCGGCGAGGCCATTGAAGCGGGAATCGACCCCACTACGATTATCAACAAAGGCTTGATTGAGGCCATGGATGTGGTGGGAGAGCAATTTTCGGCTTCTGATATCTTTGTCCCGGAGATGCTGGCTTCGGCTCTGACCATGAAAATGGGCCTGGAGAAGGTCAAGCCCTTGTTAACGTCTGCCGACCAACCGTCCAGAGGGACCGTACTGATGGGGACGGTCAAGGGAGACATGCACGACATCGGCAAGAATATTGTGAACATGATGCTGGAAGGCGCCGGATTCACCGTGGTGGACCTGGGGGTGGACCTGACGTTGGAGAAGCTCATGGAGGAGATCGAACGTTTGAAACCGGACCTCCTCGGACTTTCCGCCCTTTTGACCACCGTCATACCCGAAATGGAACGTGCTGTCCGGGAAATTGGCGAAAAAGGCCTGAGGAAGAACATGAAGATCATGGTCGGTGGAGCACCCATCAGCAAAACCTTTGCTGAGAAGATCGGGGCGGACGGGCATGGTGCGGATGCCGCTGAGGCGGTGGCGTTGGCAAAACGCTTAATGGGGGAATAGAGGGCCGGACCATGTTAATTGTTGCTGAAAGGATCAATTCTTCACGAAAAGCGATCGCTGAAGCCGTTCTATCGGGTGATGCGGGTGTGATCAAACATGAGGCAAAGATTCAGGCCGATGCGGGGGCTGACTATATTGACGTGAATGCCGGGACGTTCATCGGGGAAGAACTGAAGCGGCTTAAATGGATCGTGGAAGTGGTACAAGACACGGTCTCGACTCCCCTCTGCATCGACAGCCCCGACCCCTTGGTGATTGCCGGTATTCTTCCCATTGTCAAAGAAACGCCCTTAATCAATTCCATTACCCTGGAGCCGTCTCGCCTGGACACCATTTTGCCCCTTGCGGCGGACTACGGTGCCGGGGTCATTGCCCTTTGCCAGTCTTCTGAGGGCATGGCGGAGACGGCAGAACAGAAAGTCCGCATGGCCCACGAACTGGTTGAAAAGGCGGAGGAAGCCGGTATCTCAAAGGATCTTCTCCATGTGGACCCCATGGTCTACCCGGTTGCCACAAATCCCCTTTCGGCCGTGGCAACCCTTGAGGCCATCGCAGCCATAAAAAATGAAATTCCGGGGGTTCATATCATCTGTGGATTGACCAATGTGTCTTACGCGGTCCCGGAGAGAAAACTGATCAACCGAACCTTTCTGGTGGCAGCCATTGTCCGGGGTCTGGATTCGGCCATTCTGGATCCGACCGACAAAAAACTGTTCGGCGCCATGAAAGCAGCGCTTGCGGTCATGGGAAAAGATGAGTATTGCCTTGAGTTCATAGAGGCCTACAGGGCAGAGCTGATTGCATAGGGACTTGCTCGCTTTTAACAAAAATTTCAGCTTTGATCCGGTTCTGTTCTCATCCTTGACGTCCAAAGCCAAATTACCTAGACTGAAGCACATTAAAGAAGTTTGTTTTCCCTGTGCAGAGGAGGCCTTTTGAAAGGCGGATTGTTCAGAATCGGGCTCTATGTGGCATTTGTGACCCTTCCGGTCTGGCTGGCGACCTGGCTGGGTGCGCCTTCGGAAGGGGCCCTGAATGATGTGGGGCGCAATTTTGCCCTTGTGGGGTTCATGATTCTGGTGGCTCAATTTTTGATCGCCGCCCGAATCAAGTGGATTGAGCAGGCCTTCGGACTCGATATCCTCATTCGATACCACAAATATATGGCGCTTGCCGCAGCCTGTTTTCTGTTTATTCACCCCATTCTTCTGGCCTTGGGACACCGCAGCTGGAAACTGCTCATCGGATTGGATCTGCCTTGGTACATCTGGGCGGGCAAGGCGGCGATCGTGTTGCTGATCGTCAATATCCTTCTTGGCATTTATCAGGGGAGGTTCGGCCTGAAGTTTGAGATGTGGCGCGTGGGCCATGATCTATCAGCCATTGCCATTCTGCTTCTCATTTTCCTCCACGCCTGGTTTGCGGGGGACGATCTGAAAGTCCTCCCCATGCAGGTCCTCTGGATCATTCTCTTTGCCGGGGCCGTCGTTTTGTTTATCCACCATCGATTCTTAAGGGCGTCACGGTTGGGCCGACATCCGTATCGCGTTGAGGAAATTCGACAGGAAACCGGGGACGTCTGGACCGTAAAATTGGTCCCTCCTCCGGGCCGGACCATTGGCGATTATATGCCGGGCCAGTTCCATTTTTTGACGTTCTTTCGAGCACCGGAGCTTCCGGTGGAGGAACATCACTGGACCATTTCTTCCAGCCCGGCACAGAAAGACTTCATCAGTTCCACCATTAAGGCGGTGGGCGATTTTACGGCAACCATCGGCAGCACCAAAATAGGGGATACGGCCGCGGTGCATGGGCCCTTTGGCCGCTATTCTTACGTGCTTCATCCCGAAGAACGCGACCTGGTTTTCCTGGCGGGGGGCATCGGTATCACGCCGCTTATGGCCATGCTACGACACATGCGGGATGTGGGGGAGAGTCTTTCCGTAACGCTTTTGTACGCCGGCCAAAAGGAAGATGGGATCGTTTTTTCGCGCGAGCTCAATGACATGGCAGCCGCCAAAAAACCACACATGACCCTGGTGCACATCCTGAGCCGGCCTGATGAGAACTGGACGGGCGAAACCGGACATCTGGACAAGGAGAAAATCGAGAAGTATTGTGGTCAAAATCTGGGCGAAAAGACGTTTTACCTGTGCGGCCCGGTTAAAATGGCGGATGGGCTCGTCGGAATTCTGCGCCGAATGGGTGTTTCCAAGCGACGAATTCGGCGGGAAATCTTTTCTTTTTTGGATTAAAGGAACATCATGGAAAAAACAATCTTGTATCGAACAAGCCTTGGCGTGGTGGGTGTTATATGTGTTATTGCTGTGGTACTCGGCGTATTAAGGGGCGAGGTCATTTCTCAAGAAGACGGACGAAAAGCGCATGACACGCAACAGAATCATGAGAGTCTGAAAGCGCAGACCGTGAATCAGGGGGCCGTTTTGTATAAAAACATGGGGTGCGGCCATTGCCATGCCGTAGATTCTGCCCAAAACGGAATCGGGCCCAGCTTGAAGGGGCTTTTTAAAGGGAAGGAAAAATTGGTCAACGGCCTCCCGGTGACGGATAAAAGTGTCAGGGATCAGATCAAGACGCCTTATAAAAACATGCCGCCTTTTGCAAACCGTTTGAACGAAAAAGAGATGGATCGGATTCTGGCTTATCTCGAGACCCTGTGAGGTTATGGATGCTTCGGAATTCAGGGGACACCATCCTGAATTATCGTCGGCTCGGGATCGAAAAAACAAATGAAGATCCGGTGTAATCAGGGCAGGGCCTTCATCTCTGACATTGCGATCTTTCGGACTCCCTGGAAAAATTCTCTTCTACAGTTGCTTCACACCAATGAATATGAGATAATCCAAAAGATTTGAAGAATATGAAGGGGTAACTCCCTGAATTTTTTCCTTGCAGTGAACCGGGAGCACGGGAATCTTGAAAACGGCCGGCCTCAAAAAAAACCTGATAATAACGGGGATATTCTTTTTTTCCCTGATCATGGGTCTTTCAACCGCCCCGGCTGAAGACAAAACCCCGCCCTATACCGGATGGAAGCCCGCAGGCCCGGTTCAACCGTTTAAAAACACGCCACCGGAGCCGGTAAAGACGCCGGTAAAGGCGGCGGTCACGGTAGAAAAACCGGTTGAGGAGCAACCCGCCGAAACGCCGGAGGATACGGGAGATTACCAGACCGAGGAGTATGTGGTCCAGGAAGGGGACTGGCTCGCCAAAATTCTGCGGAAGAAAGGGGTGCTCAAGGGAAACAACCTTCCCAAACTACTTGAGATACTCCGAAAATTCAACGAGTCCATGAAGGACTTCAACCTGATACGGCCGGGGGAAAAGATTGTGATCCTGGTGAAGGTGACACCTGGCGGCAAACCCGCAAGCCCGCCTGCACAGGAAAAACCAGCCCCTTTAAAGATCAGCCCTCCTGCCCCGTCCGGACAAGCGCCTGCGCCCGTTGTCCGCGGATTGAAATCCGAACCGTACCGTATAAAGCGGGGGGATATCCTGAGCCGGGTGGTGGTTAACCGATACGATCTTTCGGCCAGAGTCTTTGTGGTAGAGTATCTGGACCTGTTCAAAAAATGCAATCCATCCATCAAAAATCCGGACCGGGTCTTTCCCGGGCAGACCGTCAACCTGCCCCTTTACCCCCCACAGTGGCATGAAACGCCCGCTTTACCGCCTGCACAGCCCCCCATCATGAGGGATCTGGCCCGGTCCAACAAGGTGTGGCTGCCGGATCCTAAACCCGTTCCTGAACCCGTGGAGGCGGTAAAACCGGAAGCTCCCCCCACGATCACCGCCCTAAAGAAACCCAAAACCGAGGAGGAATCATGGGTCCCTGAAAAAGCGGCGCCTCCCGAAGAACCGAAAGTGCTCGAAACACGGGCTGAAAAACCAAAAAAGCCCGAAACACAGGTCCGTCCCCAAGCCCCACCCGCCCCCGCTGAACCGCCTGCACCTGTAAGGTCGGAACCACCCCTTGTCACATCTTCATGGCAGGCTCAGGAAACCACGACCGCGGTTTCTGACGGGCTGGGGGATATGCTTCCGCAAATGGGCGAGAAGTGGATCCATTCGGGCGAACACTTTATCCCCATGAAATCGGGTGGCCACATCAACCTCAAGGCCGATACCTACCCCATTATCAAGCTTCACGGGGGCATAACCCTGATCGTGGACCTTAACAATTCCCTGCCCCCCAGGATGGGCCGCGTGATTGAGTCCAGTTGGGGAACCTATCGAATTGTTCACCTTTCACCCGGGGATGATTTGAAATCCGCCTTCACCAAAATTCTGAAAGCAGTTCAGTACCCGAAGGTTTTCAAGAAGGGAGAACCCCTGAAACTGCCCGGAACCATTCCGGTCAGTATTACCGGAGACTGGATTGTGATTCCGCCCAGAGGGCAAGCCGGTGAGGACCCCGGCTTCATTGTGATTAATCTTCTTGACGATAAAAGCCGGGCGGTTCCTCAATCCGTAAAGAGCTATCTGAAAGAACGGGGGGTGCTGTTCGTCGAATATCCTTCCACCCAAACGCCCGATAAACCGCTGACTGAAAAAGCGTCGGAAACGGCTCCGGATGCCGCATCCCTGGTGGAAATGCTCCTGACCCTGACCGGACATCCCCATGACGCACGGGTCAAAATTCCCGCCTTTGAGAGCCGAAATGATGGTTTCAAGCTGACCGTTACGGCGGATTTTTACCTGACCGCTCACGGAAAGGAACGGGTGATCGATCTCAGCGGGTTGGATCCGGAGATTGTCGCCCTGTTAAAAGAAAGGGGCATTTCGGTGCTCTCCCTTTCAAAAGAAAAGAATCCCCTGTCCATGGCTTCAAAAACCCTGAAATTTCTGGGCCGGCAGCATAAAATGGGGCCTCATACCCTGTCCACGGCGCCGCACAGCAAAAAGAATGTCAAGTTGACCTTGTCCGGGGTTACCTTTTTTACGGAAGGCGGCCATTCGGTCTTTATGACGCCCCTTGATCTGCCGCCGGAAGTGGCCCTGTTTCTCTATGAAAAAGGGTACAGGGTAGTAATGCTGGCGTCCTTTTCGTCCGGCGCGGGGACTCAGGCCGCATGGGGTCGGTAAAGGAGTGTTTGATGAGACGACATCCCATGGCGGTATTCTGTATGTTGCTGGCAAGTGTCTGCTTTCTATGGGCGGGGGCGACGGCGGGCAAGGCCTACATCTGGCATGACAAGGATGGGAATGTCCACTTTTCCGATCAGCCCCCGCATCCGGATGAGGCCGGTGGCGATATTGAGGAAAGGCAGTTCAAGGAAGCGCCCCGGCCGGAACCAAAACCCGTCACCATCTCCGATAACCCAATTGAACACGCGGTCCAGAGCACCTTTCGGTTGACCAACCGGAAAGGTGGGGGTTCCGGGTTTTTCATTAACGATAAGGGGTTGGCCATCACGGCAAAGCATGTGGTTCAGGGAGTGACGTACAGCATGAAGGCCGAACTGGCCGGTGAAAAGAAAAAATACTCGGTGAAAATCATCAAGAAGAGTCGAAAGAATGATTTGGCGCTCATCCGGGTCCTGACCAGGCGGCCCACGCCCTATCTTGAAATCAGAAAAACCGAAACACTGGTTCGGGGGGAGCCGGTCTGGGTGGTGGGAAACCCCCTGCTGGCGTTTAAAGAGACGGTCACCAGCGGCAACTTCAGCCGGATCTTTCCCGAAAAAGATTTTAAGAAAGAACTGAAAATCAAGGCGCCGTACAAGGGGGACTGGGTCCAGTTTTCAGCCCCGGTCATCGGAGGGAACAGCGGAGGCCCCGTGGTGGACAAGGACGGCAAACTCATCGGAATTGTGAGCCTCGGGTTCAAGGCCTACAACGCCATCAACCTGGCCGTACCCGCCTCCTATATCGAAAAAAATTTCGCAGCCCAACTCAAATAAACCCCTCTGCTCTCCGTCATCCGTCATCCGCCTTCAAACACCCGAATCACCTCTTCCACCTCCCCCATGGTGTGCACCTTAAACGGTGCATCCAGCTGGTCGTTCCCATAGGCCACGAAACAGACATCAGCGGCCCTGGCCGTTTCATAATCCACGGATGAATCGCCGATGTAGATGGCCTGGGTTGGTGTAAGCTCAAAAAACGACAGAATTTTAAAAATGGACTCCGGGTGGGGTTTCGGTTTTTTCACGTCCAGGGAAGAGACCACCATGTCGAAAAGCCCGGCAAGATTGTTTTGAACCAGCACTTCATCAATGGTGTTGCTGCGGTTGGTGGCCACGGCCAGATGAAATTCCGGCTGCAGCTTCAGCAGGAGATCCTCAAGCCCCGGGGCCATGATCATATCCTTGATGAACGGGGCGTAATCCATTTGCAGCCGGTATGCGTCGGCTTCCCCAAAATGGGGCGTTTTCCTGAAAATATATTGCACGGAATCGCGGCCCGTGGCCATGTGCACATAGTCGACCTCTTCCGGGTCCATGGGGGGCAGGTTAAAATGGGTCAACAGGTGGTTGTAAAAATTGATGTTGGCCTGGCGGGAATCAAACATGACCCCGTCGCAATCGAAAATGATGACGCGTAAAGGATTGTTCTTGTTCATGAAGGCTCCTGAATTCTTTTTTGCTCATCCCTAACATGTTTTTGGGGAAAATAAAAGCTCGCCATTGACTTTCAAATCTGAAAGGGATTATGGTTTTCGTTACGCCGCTTAACAATGGAGGTTCCAATGAAAAAATTTATCATCGGGGTCATTGCCGTTTGTTTATGGGTCTGTGCATCGGTGTGTTCCGCTGCTTATCTGATCCACCTCAAAGACGGCCGGGAAATCACGACCCATGAGTACCGGGAAGAAGGGGGTCAGATCAAAATACAGCAGCCTGGTGGCATGGTGGGTATTCCGAAAGAAGACGTGGTTTCCATTGAAAAAATTGATGATCCGAAAACAATCATCGTGAAGTCATCTCCCAAATCGTCGGAAAAGGTGCCCCCTCCGATAAAAGAAGAAATAAAAACGTCCATCAACGAAACTGGGGGTCAAAAGGAAAAAGAAAGGTTGAAATCGCCAAAGGGCAGTTCAAAAAAACATCCAAATGAAATTCTTAATGAGTTTGACAGCCTCAAGGATAGATTCAAAAATGTAGAATCCTTGTCAAAAGAGGAAATTATTCAACTTAACAAAGCTTTAGCCAAACTGAGAGACAAAATGCTTAAAGCCGATATTGGGGGTTCCTATTCGGACCACCTTGTGGACATCATGTCCATGGGAGACAAAGCCAAGGAAGTGCTCAAGAAAAGAGATCAATAATCCTGCCGTCAGCGGGGGCTTTGGTGTTGTTGTTTTTTCAGCGTATCTTGAGCGGGAGGTTGGCATGAAAAAAATAGCGGCGATTTTTATTTGTGTTGGTTTTTTATTCTGTGCATCGGTGTGTTCGGCCGCTTACCTCATTCACCTCAAGGACGGTCGGGAAATTACAACCCATGAATACTGGGAAGACGGGGATCAGATAAAGTTTAAACAATATGGTGGGGTCATCGGTATTCAAAAAGATCTCGTAAAGGAAATTGATGAGATAGAGGATGTAAAAGAATTGCCGGATGGGAAAGAGATAGAAAAAAGAAAAGGGGCAGAGAAGCAAGTAGGTGCTGAAGGGGTTGAAAAGGCGAAGGCTGCAACGCCAACAAAAGAACAGGAAAATGCCCTAAAAAAAGAGGCGTTCCTTGAAGGTAAAAGGCAAATCATAATGAAAAGAGAGGTTGCGCGAAAGGCCTATAGAGATGCAAAGGCAAGAAATGAAAAGGTGTTGGCCAAACAACATTATCAAGAGCTTATTTCCTTGCGAAACGAGATCAAAAAACTGGAAGAGAAAGTTAAGGCCGCTTTTGGTGGTCAGTTGCCGGATTGGTGGAGAGAATAGCCATGAACTGTTCCACTCATTACATCCGATTATCTTGCCAGGATATAACCTGCAAATCATTTGATGGCAACTTATCCTTGAGATCAGTGTCATAATAAATCTCAACGTTATTGACTATATCCACCCTCTTAGCCATTATGGCGCCGTAAACATCAGCGCTATTGTCTATTACCACCTCAATACACGGTGCATAAATTACTCCAGAGAATACAGAACTGTTCTTAAGGGTAATATTTTCGGAAGGATCATTCTGTGAGTTGGCAAATATGGTAAAATCTCCCGGGGCTCCAGGGGTGCAGCTACTGGGGGGGCAGGAGCATGGATCTGAGGCTGACCCACAACCCGTGGTATTTACGACCTCAGCACCATTGCCGGAAGTAAACTCGCCGGTCAGGTAGATATTAACAGGACCACTAGTTGTATCAATGTAGAGGACTGTGCTGCTTCTCACCAATATGCTAGTAAAATAATAGTTGGCGCCGCCCGTTTTTCCTTTTAGAGTAAGAGTATCTCCGGCGGTTTTTACATCGATTGAAGGGCCTGCTTTGATTGACCCGTCTGTGTCAACAGCGAGACCATTATCGTTAGTAGCACTATACGTAATGAAAGCAGCCGCAAGTTCTCCTCCCACTATACCCAATGGATCAGGATCAGTTCTGGGAATATCTGCGCCCATCGATCCTGAAACCACTCCTCCTTGGTCTGTTAGGGTTCCGTCATTGCCGTTGATGTCCTCTCCAAGGGCCACATCCCCGTTAACTATAGCGCTATTACGCAATATTACGGACTCGTTCGAGCCTATATCGCCTTCATCTGTTGAGTCTGATGGGTCGAGAGGATGACATCCTGATGCAATGCAGTCTGTATGAGAATAACTATAAACACCCGCCAAGTTCCCCAGATCCAGTAACTCGTCCCCAAAAGCACCAAAGTTTATTGCGGGGAGTCGTCGAACCCTCGCTGTTATGCTGGCAGTACTGCCTTGAGGCGTTGTCCCGATGCAGGTGAATTCGTAAATATCAGGTGGGTCATCTGTTGGCGGACTGTCTGTTGGTATCCTTGTTATCTCAGCCGGGTAGGTAAACATAAAACCAGTCGGCGCAGCGAAAGTTGAAATGAGGGGACTGGCTGGCGTGCTCGTGGTGGTGATAGGAAGGGTGAACGTGCGGGGCCATGCTTTGAGCCCCTCTTCCATCTTCCCAATCGCATATTGCACGCCGGCCTGCGCGTTGTTAAAGGCTAGTTCGCTGTCCTTATAATTGGCGCCAATTTTCATATCCGTTGTTGTCAAAAAAACAGCACCTAATCCTAACAATGTTAAAAGGATCATAAACACGAGGGCGATAATAAGTACTGCTCCGTTTTGATTCATACTTACAGATCGAACAACCGATACCCCCGGTTTTTTAAATGCCGATGTTCGCAACATTTTAAAACCTCCTAACTAATTTCTGAGATTTGGTGGGGCTATATACGAGGTTAGTGTGTGTCTTCTATACCTATCGCCGTATGTTGGGTGTGAATAATTTGGATCAGGGTCGGCCGTTCTGGCGATTATTGTGATTTCAATCACCCGAATTGTTTCTTCATTTGCTGAATTTGTCACCTCAACGATAGAGCCGGAGGCGGAATCGTGTCTGAAATATTTAAAGCTAAAGTCTTCTATGTTTTCGGCAAGTGGTCGAGCACCATTGCCTGTATCTCTCGTGATCTGCTTATTTTCCCCATAGTAGGCATAGATGATTTCTTCATTCGCATCGTCATTCGTTGTTGTTCCATCTGTTTCCCCATCACTATTTAAATCTGCTTTAATTTCAAGCTGTGTTGTGTCGTAAAGCATCCCGACATAAGTCGTCGGTGTGGTCGTTGAGTCCGTCGTTTGCAATAGATTGGCCCCAGTCGGATCCCAATGATACCCGGCCATTTTTACTTCATTGCTAATAATGTCCATGGCAGCCCGTGCTGTTTGAATCATCTCGATTTTCTGCTCCTCCAATTTATAGGCTTTGTGTTGGCTAATGAATGCGCTAGATGTGGCCGTCAGCACAGTAAGGCCGATTGCCATGGCGATAAGCAGTTCAACAAGGGTAAAACCGCGCGCTAGGATTTTTTGAGGACGATCCATCATGGGCCTCACTATCTCGATCGGGAAAGGATTGTCTTGTGCTGAACATTATGTGTTCCACCATAATCGGTCCAGGATATTATTACTGTCACGACTTTCATGCCAATCAGTTGGGCAGGTGGACCGACAATATCAGGGAACGAGGCAGTATCAACCGTAACCTCTCGCTCATAATTTGCAAATGGGGATGAAAGACTGGCATTTCCTTCTGGCGCAATATCTGAATAGTCCTGTTCCCAGATTTCCTCCATTTTATCCTGGGCCAAGGTGATAGCTGTGGATAAGTTTTTGCTAAACGCATTCCCGTTTATAGTTCCTGCAGCCAGTGCAGCCATTCCCAGCAAACCAACTGAAAGGATTACAATTGTTATCAGGACTTCTAATAGCGTAAAGCCCGGGTTATCATTTTTAGCATCAACTAGATTTTGTCCGGACGTTCTATTAGTCATGGCTTTTCACTCCATACTTTACGCAGATCTTTACTTGTAATTTCAGGTTTTAAAGTTTTCCCAACCGTTAAAGAGCAATTGTAACCCGCAAACCATCACGATATTTTAATGTTCCCGACAGGATTGATGATGATGCTTTTGTACTTGCCTTCAGAATTTTGCAGCCAAAGGAAATACGCCAAATAATTGCTGAGGTAGTAGCTTTTGCTGATGGGCAACCCCCTTGAATTAAACCCGACAGTATCTGAGGGATATCTGAAAGCGAAAATTACCCCTTCGTCGGTAACTCCCTCAAAGATATAGGGCTCACTTTCGTCCTTGGCGCCGTTTCCTTTGGCGGCTCCGGGCCCGTTGTCCAGCCAGACTTTGATGCTGTTGCCGTTGGTGTCGAATTTCACATAGGCATTCGTATTACTGCTTACAGCCCATTGTCTGGCCCGCGCCATGGCCATGAAAGCCTGTCTGGCGGAGCTGTTCAACCGCATTCCCGGAAGCAGGTTCATGAAAGTGGGAACGGCAATCATTGTCATCACCACCATGATACAAAGGACGATGAGCATTTCGGGAAGGGTGAATCCCTTATGGTTGTGGCGTTGCCGTGTAATCACCGTCCTACTCCTGCCGCTGTGGGTTTACGTTTTTTCTGGTATTCCACTCGTGGACGTCACAATATATAGATGCAATTAGCAGGCCAGCTTTAGGGATATGAATGTAAAGCCCTGTCATTGTGATCTATTCAGCGTTTTGCGCGTTTCCCGGCGAGAAATTACAAGCGCGAAGTCCGTACAGAAACTTTACGACCGTAAAAATATTTTACAATAATTTCCCGGGCGGGAGGTGAATGAGCCAGAAAGGTAGTTTTATGGGTTTGCAGGGCGGCTACTGATAGGTCACCCTGAAGACTTCCTCAATGGTGGTAATCCCTTCAAGGACTTTTTGCGCGCCGTCCCGGCGCAGGGTGGTCATACCCCCTTCAATGGCCGCGCGCTTGAGGGCATTGGCGTCAGACGTTTTCAAAATCAGGGTTTTGATCTTTTCATCCAGGAGCATGAACTCAAAAATACCGGTTCGCCCCCTGAAGCCGGTATCCAGGCAGGCAGGACACCCCCGGCCCCGGTAGATGGTGGCCCCTTCCGACATTTCGGGGGTGATGCCGATTTTTTGCAGGGATTCCCCGTCCGGTGTGTAGGCTTCACGGCAGTGGGGGCAGATGACCCGCACCAGCCGCTGGGCCAGGATGGCGCTGACGGAAGAGGTGACCAGAAAAGGCTCAATCCCCATGTCGATAAGGCGGGTTACGGCGCCGGCGGAATCATTGGTGTGCAGCGTGGAAAAAACCAGGTGCCCGGTAAGCGCCGACTGAATGGCAATCTCGGCCGTCTCCAGGTCACGCACCTCTCCCACCAGGATCACGTCCGGGTCCTGGCGGACGATGGAACGCAGTCCCTTGGCAAAGGTGAGATCGATTTTGGAATTGGTTTGGATCTGTCCGATTCCGTCGATCTGGTACTCAATGGGGTCCTCAATGGTAATGATGTTAATATCGGTTTTATTGATGGTGGATAGGGCCGCATACAGGGTGGTGGTCTTCCCGCTTCCCGTGGGGCCGGTGACCAGGATGATGCCGTGTGGTGAGCTGATGAGCTGTTCAAAGGCCGCCTGATCGGTTTCGGGCATGCCCAGGTCCGTGACCTTGAGCAGCACGTTGGTCTTATCCAGCAACCGGAGTACCACCCGCTCGCCGAATGCCACGGGAATGGTGGACACACGGATATCAATGTTCTTGTCCGCAATTCGGATTTTGATGCGGCCGTCCTGGGGCAGTCTTTTCTCCGCGATGTTCATTTGGGCCATGATCTTGACGCGGCTGATGAGGGCCGACTGAATATGTTTGGGGGGGGACAGCATATCGTAAAGGATACCGTCCACCCGGTGACGAATCCGCAGTTTGTGCTGGGAGTGTTCGATATGAATGTCGCTGGCACGCGCCTTGACCGCCTGGCTCAGCATGAGATTGACCAGTTTTACCACGGGGGCGTCGCTGGTATCCTCCAGCAGATCCGCTGTTTCCTCGATTTCCGACAATATTCGACCGGCTTCACCCTCCTGCATGTCTTCGATGACCCGTTCCGCGGAATCGCCGCTCACGTCGTAAGCCGCATTGATCACCGACAGGATGGCTGAACCCGGGGCCAGTACGACGGGTGCGTCTTCCAGTTCCAGCAGTCGCGTGAGATCATCCAGGGCCTGGAACTCGGATGGATCATTGATATAAAGGGTGGTCCCTGCATCCGTGATCATGGGGACCAGCTTGAATTTCTTAAGGAACTGGATGGGTGTATGCCGGGTAAAGGCCGTGTCATGGGTTTCAAAGGGCAGGGTCATGGAAACCGGCAGGTCCCACTGCACCCCCAGAGCACTCAGCAGGTCGGCTTCCGTGATCACTTTCCGGCGAATGAGGATCTCCCCCAGGCGTCCCCCTTTTTCCGCTTGGACCTCAAGTGCCCGCTGAAGGTGGGTTTCACTAAGCCCGCAGGTATCATGAAGAATTTCCCCCAGGGGACGGACCCACGGCGTAATCGGGACTCCGGATGGGTCAGGGATATTTGCCTTCGTCATTCGGTATTCCTTGTTCGATATTCGTCTTTCGCTTTTTACGAATCTTTAATTCCCGGTTTTCGGCGTTTCATCCGTCAGCGGTTTGGGCTTGGGCTTATCATACATCTTGATGACCCCTTCCTTGATCCGCTCGATCTGTTCCTTCTTATCCAGATAGATTTTTTTGGCCTCGGCCGGATTCTGAATAATGCGGGGCGTCAGGAAGATAAAGAGGTTGGTCTTTTGTCTTTTCTTGCTGGTTCCCTTGAACAACCAGCCCAACAGGGGAAGGTCGCCCAGGCAGGGAACCTTGTAGTCGGTGGTTGTGGTCTCGTCTCCGATGAGCCCGCCGATCACCACCGTGTTGGCATCTTTGACGATGACCGTGGTCTGGGCCAGGCGCTTCCAGGTTTCAGGACGTTTCGAGCCCGAGGCGCTCAACACCGTGTCGTCCACCAGCCGGGTGACCTCCTCGTATATTTTGAGGCGAACGAATCGTTCCTGGCTGATCTGCGGGGTGATCTTAAGGGTCACGCCCACATCCTTGTACTCATAGGAACTGTAGTCCAATTCCGCTTGGCTCGTTTCATCTCGTACCTGGTAAGGCACGTTTTTTCCCACCATGATCTCAGCCTCCTCGTTGTCCGTGGTGAGGATCTGGGGGGTGGAAAGGATATGGACATCCCGGTCCTGCTGGTAGGCGTTCACCACGGCCGCCAGGTTGGGGAATTTGACGCCGGCGATTTCGATGGCTTCGCTGATGACCCCCATGGAAAAGCCTCGGGGTAAAACACTGTTTTTTACGATGCCACCCAGGGCTGTAAAAGTGGACGGGCTGGATCCGGCAAAAGCCCCGGCGTTTTTTCCGTCGTAGGAAAAAGTTTTAATCCCCTGCCATTCCACGCCCAGGTTGAATTCCTTTTCCACGTTCACTTCCATGAACAGGGCCTCGATGAAGACCATCATTCGGGGGATATCAAGCTTCTGGATGACTTGTTCCAGTACCAGATAGTCATCCGGGTTCGCCATGATTACCAGGGAATTGGTGGCCTGGTCCGCTACAATCCGTGCTTCCTTGGACAGGATGGGGGTCTTCCCCTTGTTTTTATCAGAAGATTTCTTGGACGGAAGGGAGGTCAATACTTTGGTCAGGTCCTCGGCATTGGCATGCTGCAGATAGTACACATGGATGTCGCCCTGGCCCCGCGGCGCTTCTTTGTCCAGGAGCTTCACCAGTTTTCGAATTTTGGCGGCATTGTCTTCCGATGACACGACAATCAGCGAATTGGTCCGTTCATCGGCCACAATTTTGGTGACGGTCTGGGGACCCGCGGTGCGCTTCTGTTTACCGGCCCGCCGCTCAAAAACCGTGTTCAAGGACTTGGCCAGGGGGCCGGCGCCGGCATATTCCAGGGGAATGAGGGAAATTTCCTCGCCCACGCCTTCCACGTCAATGGCCCGGGCAAGACCCATAAGACGTTTGATGTTGGACTGCACGTCCGTGACAATCAGGGTTCGGGTCGGGGGATAGGAAACCATGACGCTGCTCTTGCTGATAAACGGGGCAAACAGCTTTTTCAGTTCGTCCGGCTCCGCATACCGCAGGGGAATCAGCTGGGTGACCACCTTGTCTTCCGAATCCAACGCTTCCCGCCTCAATCGGGTTTTCACGCTCATGGTGCGGGCGCTGGCCGCGGTGACGATCTTGATAATGTTCCCCGCCGGCACCGTGGTAAAACCATGGACTTCCAGCACCGATTCAAACACCTTGTAAGCTTCATCCACGCTGATCTTGTTGGGGGATATAATGGTCACCTTGCCCCTGACCCCTTTGTCGATGACAAAGTTTTTCCCGGTCAGTTCGCTGATAAACTTGATGAAAATGGGAATATCCACCTGGTCGAAATCGATGGTCACAGCGGGTTCCGGGTCATCCGACCTCAGTCTGATTTCTTTCCGGGCGGAAACCGGGGGTTTCACGGGTGAAGACGAAGGGGGCTTTTGGTTTTGAACAGCCCGCGTGGGAACAGCAGGGGCCACGCCCTCTTCTCCCGTCACACGGGCACCTGAAACCGGGGCGGGGGCAAGGAAAAACCCTGTGAACACCCAAACAATCAAAAAGAGCCATTGCGTTATTAGATATTTCATCTTTATTCTCATCTTTTGAGTGATTTTCTTTTTTCATTAGTAACAATCATTTTAAACCCGGGGTCGCTCCGCAACACATCCAGATCCGGATCTTTTTGCGCCCATTCCCTGACGGCGGGATTCATGGAAACGGCCTTTTTCAGATACCTGAGGCCCTGTTCCGGTTTCCCCTGGGCCACTGAAACGCAGGCCAGGTTGTAATAGGGATCCACATAATCGGGTTTTAAGCGGATTGCTTTTTCAAAACACTTTCGGGCTGCAGAATAGTTCTTTTTGTGCAGGTGCAGCACGCCCCGGTTATTGAGTGCCTCAACGTGACCCGGGTCCATGGAAATGACCTTTTCATACCACATTCCGGCTTCCGGCAGGCGGCCTTCCCGATGAAACGCCCGTGCTTTTTGATAGC
>CAYPQJ010000080.1:0-17276 GCA_964412835.1 uncultured Desulfobacteraceae bacterium
TTATCTGACGCAGAGATTGGCGAAAAAGACAGTTTTCGTTCGGGCACTAAATAGTAATACGGACCTGTGATTGGTTCAAGTGCTTTATATGCGGCAGCAACGAAAGTGGAGGGGGTGAAAACCGCGTCTCTTTTTTCTAAGAATAACCCTTCGTCCATTTTCGATGATTGAAACCGATATTTTGGACAAGCGCTTGATCTTGCGTTTTGGGAATACACCGTGATATAAGAAATCTTGACGTAATTAGTACAATAACCATTCAGTCTCGATTTTCACTGGAGCGTCTCATGGTCAGACCGTTTCATTCCATCTATTCCCATGGATTTATCCGTTCGGCCGTCTGCGTACCGTCCCTGCGTGTTGCCGATCCGGCCTATAATTTAGAACGTACGCTGCATCTCGCCCGCCGCGCTTCCGATCATCAGGCCGCATTCGTGCTCTTTCCGGAGCTGGGGTTGTCCGCCTTTTCCAATGAAGACCTGTTTCACCAGGATGCGTTGCTGGAGGCGGTTCGAGAGGCTCTAGCCGAGCTCATCACTGAAAGTGGAAATCTCTCCCCCCTTTTGCTCGTGGGGGCGCCCCTTCGTTTTCAGGAAAAGCTGTTCAACTGCGCCATTGCCATCTACCGGGGAAAGGTGCTGGGGATTGTCCCCAAAACATACCTTCCCAACTATCGGGAATATTATGAAAAACGTCAGTTTGTCTCCGCCCGCTCAGCCCTGGAACCCGAAGTCCGGTTTCAGGGACAATCGGTTCCGTTCGGCAACGACCTGATTTTTGACGCCGCAAATCTGCCGGGATTTGCTCTGCATGTGGAAATCTGTGAGGACATGTGGGTGCCGATTTCCCCCAGTACTTACGGCGCTCTTGCGGGTGCCACGGTATTGGCAAACCTGTCCGCCAGCAATATCACGGTGGGCAAAACGGATTACCGGCGTCTTATGTGTGCATCCCAGTCGGCCAAATGCATTTCAGCGTACCTGTATTCCGCTGCCGGTTACGGGGAATCCACCACGGACCTGGCCTGGGACGGGCATGCCATGATTTATGAAAAAAATGTCCTGTTGGCTGAAACGGATCGTTTTCAAACGGAAGAACAGATCATTTTTGCGGATATTGACCTGGAGCGACTCTTGCAGGACCGGATGCGCACCACCAGTTTTCAGGACTCGGTGGTCGAACATCGCGAGCGGCTTATGGCAATGCACCGGATTCCTTTTGAATTCAAGATTCCAGAGGGTGTTATACCGCTCAGGCGGGATGTATCCCGGTTTCCCTATGTACCCGGGGAATCTGCCGCGCGTGACGATCGCTGTTATGAGGTTTACAACATTCAGGTTCACGGTTTAATGAAACGCATGTCGGCCGCCGGTGTCAAAAAACTTGTTATCGGTGTGTCCGGGGGGCTTGACTCCACACAGGCGTTGATTGTTGCCGCCAGAACCATGGACCGCCTGGGCCTTCCGCGTACCCACATCCTGGGGTATACCATGCCCGGTTTTGCCACCAGCGAGACCACCCGCAGCAATGCGTGCAGGTTGATGAGTGCGTTGGGCATCACAGGCCGGGAAATTGACATTCGACCGGCGTGCTTGCAGGTGTTCAAGGATATCGGTCATCCCTTTGCCCAAGGTGAAAAGCACTACGATGTAACCTTTGAAAACGTTCAGGCGGGCCAGCGTACCGCCCATCTTTTCAGGCTGGCCAACTTTCATGACGCCATTGTACTGGGTACCGGAGATTTGAGTGAGTTGGCCCTGGGGTGGAGCACCTATGGCGTTGGGGATCAGATGTCCCATTACAATGTCAACGGGTCGGTCCCCAAAACCCTTATTCACCACCTCATCCGCTGGGTGGCGAAAACCGGGCAGTTCAGTGAGGAAACCGGTGCTGTCCTTGAGGCCATCGCGGGAACGGAAATCTCCCCGGAACTGGTACCCGACGAGCATGGTGATGGGGCAGAGCCGTTCCAGAAAACCGAGGCCACCATCGGCCCCTATGAACTCCAGGACTTCAACCTCTATTATATTACCCGTTTCGGATTTCGGCCGAGCAAAGTGGCTTTTTTGAGCTATTGCGCCTGGAGCGAAAAAAACCGTGGCGTCTGGCCGGGAATCCTGCCACCGGATCAGCGGCATCAATATGATTTAGCCGCCATCAAAAGATGGCTGGCGGTATTTCTCCACCGTTTTTTCAAAACCAGCCAGTTTAAAAGATCCGCCCTTCCCAATGGCCCGAAGGTGGGCTCCGGGGGATCCCTTTCCCCCCGTGGTGACTGGCGTGCCCCCAGTGATTCGGAAGCCACCGTATGGCTTGACGAGTTGCATCGGAATGTCCCCGATTAATCCGGCCACAAAATAGGTTGGGGATAAGGGGCATTATAATCAAAAACTGCAGGGAGATGAGACAAATGGCAAATAATCCTTTGGAAGCACCCCCCATTGTAAGCCTCTCGTACAAAAAAGGGGACCTCATCATCAAAGAGGGGGACTACGGTGTTTCCATTTATAAAATCCTGGAAGGTAAAGTGAGCGTTTATCGAGAAGCGGAAGGCGAGGAAATTCTGCTGGGCACCCTTGGCGTGGGAGATATTTTTGGTGAACGAACGTTTCTCAACAGAGCTGCCGACACCCGGTCGGCATCCGTTCGGGCTCTTGAGGATACCAAGGTGGAGGTATGGCATACGGCAAGGTTATCCCGGGAATACGACGAAATGCCGCCCATCATCAAATATATCACCGATCAGGTGTTGTCGCGGTCCAATCGAATGAATAACCTGATCGTTCAGCTGGCGACAAAGGAGCAGAAGGAAAAGGCCAACAGGGCAAAGGAAGATCCTTTGGCCTCAAAGCGTCGATTCTACAGGAAAAAGGTGGATCTTTTCTGTCAATACCAACCCGCTGGTGCCCCTTCCAAATTCAATCTTGATGGTAGAATCAAAGACATCAGTCTCGACGGACTGGCGATGAAAGTCACGCGCAGGAATACGGTCGGTGTTTCCCATGCAACAGGGGACATTTTCGTTGTAAACACTGTTTTACCCAACAAAAAGACCGTTGAACTGGAAGCTGAAGTGGTGACCATTCAAAAAGGTGAAATACCCGAGGAGCTGGACCTGAGCATGAATATAACCGATATTGAGCCCGGTTCAAGAAAATCGCTGGGGTTTTTCTTAATGCCGTAGGGTGTGGGGGAAAAAGAAATGAATATTGACCCGTTGATAAGTGCTTATCTGGCTGATCAAGAAACCTATAAATCCGGAAATGTTATTATTGAGGAGGGCAGCAAGGGCGACTGGGTTTACATCGTTCTTGAAGGACAGGTCAAAGTTACCAAAAGGACCTCCGTGGGATTGCTCACCATGGATGTGTTGAAAAAAGGGGCCATCTTTGGTGAAATGGCTCTTTTTGGCAAAGCGCTGCAAGCGCGCAGTGCTTCGGTAATTGCCGCAGATGGCAATGCCAGAGTGGGAGTCCTGGATACGCGTCAGCTGATGGCGGAATATGAATCCCTCTCCCTTGAGTTGCGGTCAGTGATAAAAGCTTTGATTACGGGACTTGCAGAGTCAAATGGGAAAGCTGCCGCCCTGGTTGTAGCCGCCAATAAAAAAGGGCATAAAAATTGAAACAGGCCTTCACGGTCCAAGACGGTAACATTCTGGAGGAATGATGTCCGGGATTTTTGAAATATACGTGCAAACACATTTTTCCGCTGCACACGCTTTAAAAGGATATCCCGGGGACTGTGCCCGTGTTCATGGACACAACTGGATTATTGACGTCTTTGTGCGGTGCAATGAACTCAACGAAATCGGCATCGGTATTGATTTCAGGGAGATTAAAGACAGCGTAAAGGGTGTTCTCAAGAACCTGGACCACTTCAATTTAAATGATCTGCCGGCGTTTCAAGACATCAACCCCACCTCCGAAAATATCGCCAGATTTCTATATCGGGAATTGAGCAAACAGCTCAACACCGACAGTATCAGGATTTCCAAAATCAAGGTTTCGGAAACCCCCGGCGCCGGCGCTTTTTATTGGGAGGAACACCCATGACGCTTCGTGTCAATGAAATATTTTACAGCATACAGGGGGAGTCCTCCTATGCCGGACGTCCCTGCGTATTTGTCCGGTTGACCGGATGCAATCTGAGATGTTCCTACTGCGACACCCGGTATGCGTATGAAGAAGGGGGGATAATGGAGATCAGCCATATTTTTGAGCAGATCTCCCCCATGCAGTGCCGACTGGTGGAAGTCACCGGTGGAGAGCCCCTTATCCAGGAAAAAACCCCCGTTCTGGTGGAAGGCCTGCTTGAAGACGGCCATGAGGTTCTGCTTGAAACCAACGGCACCCTTGACATCAGCCGGGTGGATGATCGATGTGTGAAAATCGTAGATTTAAAATGCCCCTCCAGCGGCATGAGCGATCATACGGATATGGAAAATCTGAATCGGCTTTCGTTTCGTGATGAAATCAAATTTGTTCTGGGAACCCGCGAGGATTAT
This sequence comes from uncultured Desulfobacteraceae bacterium, assembly GCA_964412835.1. Taxonomy (GTDB): domain Bacteria; phylum Desulfobacterota; class DSM-4660; order Desulfatiglandales; family Desulfatiglandaceae; genus NaphS2. The sequence continues at coordinate 4,508 of CAYPQJ010000080.1, forward strand.
GAATATGCCAGAAAAATCGTGGACCATATGAAATCACGTTCGCTCACAATCAGCTCCATTAATTTTTCCCCCGTGTTCGGCCAACTGGAACCGGAAACCCTGGCGGAATGGATTCTGGCGGATCATCTGGAGTGTCGACTGCACCTCCAGATCCATAAATATATCTGGGGACCTGACGCAAGAGGGGTTTAGGAGCAGATGACGGGATCCAAAGAAAAGGCTGTTGTATTGTTGAGCGGAGGCCTGGATTCAACCACCGTTGCGGCCATTGCCCGTTCTGAAGGGTATGATGTTTTCGGTCTCAGCTTTCGTTACGGGCAGCGTCACGCAGTGGAGCTGGAAGCGGCGGCAAGGGTGGCCAAAAGCCTGGGGGCGATGAAACACCTGGTCATGGACATTGATCTCCGAAAAATCGGGGGTTCCGCGCTCACGGACCAGATTGATGTGCCCAAGGGCCGCAGTGGGGATGCAATGGAAAATGGAATCCCCGTGACTTATGTACCCGCACGCAATACCATATTTCTTTCATATGCCCTGGCATGGGCGGAAGTACTGAACGTATGGGATATCTTTATCGGTGTCAACGCCGTGGACTACAGCGGCTATCCCGACTGTCGGCCGGAATACATCGCGGCATTTGAACAGATGGCGAACCTGGCCACAAAGGCGGGGGTAACAGCCGGCCGGCGCATAAAAATCAGGACTCCCATCATTGACATGAGCAAAGCGGAAATCATTAAAACGGGACTTGAGCTCGGTGTTGATTACAAATTGACACACAGTTGTTATGACCCGGCACCAGATGGAAAAGCCTGCGGCCTCTGTGACAGTTGCCTTTTGAGGAAAAGGGGTTTTGAGGATGCCGGATTAAGGTGGATACCATGAAAATCAGAGTTTGCGTTTTGGTGGCATTGAGTTTAATGATCTTTGCCGCGAGGCAACCGGTTCCGGCTGTTGCCGGGCCTCCGGCCAAGATCAAATTTGGTCATGTGGCGCCCCCCTTTCACGGTCAAAGCAAGGGCGTGGATGCATTCGCGGCCTATGTTAAAGAAAAAACGAACGGCAGAATCGATATCGCGACCTTTCCCATGGGTCAGCTGGGGGGCGAACGATCCATGGCGGAGCATGTCCAGATGGGAACACTGCAGATTGCCGCCATCACCACGGCCGTACTTCAGAACTTCGTACCCCAGGCGGCCATCCTGGATATGCCCTTTATTTTTCCGGATCGAAAAACCGCATACGCCACCCTGGATGACCCGGAAGTGCAGAAAAAAATCTTCTCCTATTTCCCAAAAAAAGGATTTATGGCCATCGGCTGGACCGAAAACGAATTTAGGGATTTCACCAACAACAAACGGCCGGTTCGCACGCCTGCAGATATCAAGGGCCTCAAAGTTCGGGTCATGAACGCCCCCGTTTATCTGGATACATTCAAGCAACTGGGTGCATCCCCGGTGGGTATTCCCTTTCCGGAAATCTATAATGCACTTCAGACCGGTGTCATTGATGCGCAGGAAAATCCCATCCTCACATCAGTCTTGATGAAGTTTACGGAATTGACCAAAAATGTAACCATCACCAACCACTGCCTGACCGAGTGCATCATCATTGTGTCCCCCGATTACTGGGAAACCCTTTCACCGGAAGATCAGCAGATTTTCAAGGAAGCCGCCAAGGTGGCCATTGACACCAATCGAAAAGTCAATGCTGAATTGCACAACAAACTCCCCAAGAGCGGTATCAGCATCGCGGAATACTGCAAGAAGAACGGGGTTGAAGTGATCGAGCTGACCCCGGAAGAGCGTAAGGCATTTCAAACGGCAATGGTACCGGTATGGAACAAATATCGGAAAAAGATCGGCAATGAAATTTTTGATTTTATGCTGAGCAAAATCGAGGAAAATGAGCAGTAAACAAAGAAAACAGCCAAGTTGTCGTAGCCTCAAAAGGTCTCACGCAAAGCCGTAAAAAAATGGGGAAAAACCGCTTCTAAAACTTAGCGTCTTTGCGCCTTTACGTGAGATATATTTTATTTCAGCTTATCTAAAATATTCCACCGCATTTCGAAAAATACCGACCCCGCCGCCTTCTTCCTGTTCAATGCTTTTTCCCTGACGGGCCAGCGCCAGCTTTCGCCGGGTCCAGTCCGGATGATTGGTGAAATGGTTGAAAGCCTCCGGGTGGGGCATGAGCCCGAAGATGTGACCGGTGGGATCGCATATGCCGGCAATATCAGAGAGGGATCCATTGGGATTTGAGGGCCGGCGGCCACCCGCAGGTTTTCCATTATGATCGGCGTACTGCAGCACAACCTGGTTGTTTTGAAAAAGCCTTTGAATGGTATCATCGGCCGCGTAAAACTTCCCTTCCCCATGCCGGACCGGGAATTCCGCACCGGTAAGCCCCCTGGTGAAAACGTTCGGTGATTTCGGGTTGACCTTCAGTTTTACCCATGCATCGATAAAGTTCCCCGAGTCATTATGGGTAAGGGCCACCTGCCGATCCTGGTATCGGCCGTCAAAACCCGGCAGCAGCCCCAGATTGACCAGCGCCTGAAACCCATTGCATATTCCCAGGATCAGATTTCCCGCATCCACGAAAGCTTTGAGCTGTTCACCGAGATGCCTCTTCATTTTTGAGGCCATGAGTACACCTGCACCATGATCATCGGCCCAGCTGAAACCACCCCCAAAGACCAGAATTTGATAATCTCGAAGGGGCCCGGCAGAACCGTTTTGTGCGTTACTGATCAATTCATTGATGTGCATCCTGTGGGAATCGGCGCCGGCCAGGTGCAACGAAAAATCGGTTTCGTTATCGCAATTGAGCCCATAGCCGGTGAGGACCATTGCTTTTACCTTTTTCATATCAGATCTCCAAAAGGCTTTTTCCATGAATCCTTTAGACGGTGAATGTTTTCTTTGAGAAGCGTGTCACCCTTTTCCCCGGTGATGATAAAATCAGGCGACTCAGTTACAATGCCGACTTTTCCCAGCTTCATTCCGGAGAAGCACTTTTCAAATGGAGCCCTCTGTTCCGGTGAAACCGTTATGATAAACCTGCCGCTTGATTCGGAGTAGAGTTTCCGGGTGTTTGAAAGACCTGGTGCAGAGGGGATTAACGGCAACTGAAGTGTCATCCCCAACGCTCCGCCCATTGCGGCAAGGGCCAGGTGTACAGCCAGACCGCCTCTTGCGACCGCGTGGCAGGATGACACCAGTTCATCTTTCATGGCGTGGTGAAGGGCAATGTATTGGGGAAGAAATTCTTCCGGGTAAACCCGGGGGACATTAATCCCCACCTGCTCCATCATCTGATAATATTCGCCCCCGCCCAGTTCATTTCGTGTTTCCCCCAGCACGTAGACCAGATCCCCCGGAAATTTGACATCCATGCTGACGGATTTGGTAATATCCGCCATGACGCTTGAAACCGTGAACAGCAGCGTGGGCAATCCCGATACCTTCCGTCGTTCCCCAAAGGGTCCTTTGAGATTGCCGTCAATATACATGCTGTCTTTACCGGAAAGCAGGGGAATATGATATTGAAGGCATGTGTCCCGCAAGGCCTGATTGGACCGAACCAGTTGAGCGGCTTTGTATTTACCGTCCGGATTTTGAACGGGATCGTATTCAATGGTGGGCCAGCAGAAATTGTCCACACCGGCCAGATGGTCCGGATCACCCCCTACTGCCAGGACTTTTCTGACCGCTTCATCCATGGTCGCCGTTGTCATGTGGTACGTATCAATTTTGGAATAGGTAGGATTGACGGCCTGTGAGACGGCAATCCCTTTCAAAGATTTCAGCACCGGCCGAATCACTGCGGCATCCGAAGGTGTATCCCGCTCTTTACCCACCAGGGGTTTGATGACACTGGTTCCCTGAACTTCATGGTCATATTGCCTGGCAATCCAGTTGCGGGAGGAGATGTTGGGCCGCTGCAGCATGGCGTGGAGGAGGGCACCATGACGTCCGGGCTCTGTGATAACCGGTTCCGTCAAGCCGCGCATTTTCGGGGGGACCCACTCTGCATCAAATTCCCACTGTGGAAAATCGGATTCCAACAGACCCATTCGAATGTAGGCGCAGGTTTTTTGATGGTATTTCAAGTGCAGAAAACCGGAATCCGTGTATTCCCCGATGACGGTACTCAAAACCGCATGCTTCCGGGAGAGGGCCATGAAACGCTCCAGATGCTCCGGTTTTACAGCAATGGTCATCCGTTCCTGTGACTCGGATACCCATATCTCCCATTGGTTCAATCCCTCATATTTCAACGGCACCCTGTCCAGGTGCACAATACAGCCGTTGCTGAAGCGGGCCGACTCGCCTACAGAAGAAGAAAGTCCCCCGCCCCCATTGTCAGTGATAAAACGGATCAGGCCTTCATCCCGAACCTCAAGAAGAAAGTCGTGCATTTTTTTCTGGGTATAGGGATCACCGATCTGCACATGGCCTGCCGGCGTATTTTCGGAGTAGGTTTCGGAAGCCGCCGTCACCCCGTGAATACCGTCTTTTCCCACCCTTCCACCACTCATGATGATTAGATCGCCGGGGGAAGTGGTTTTTTTGTGTGAAGGCTTATTTTCCACCCTGGACGGCATGATACCCAGGGCCGTCACAAACACCAGGCATTTTCCCGTGTAGCTTTCGTCAAACAGCAGCAGGCCGTAAGGCGTTGGAATACCGCTCTTGTTACCGCCGTCCCGAACCCCTTCAATGATACCGTCCAACAGGCGTCTCGGATGAAGATGGGGTTCAAGATCCCCCTGATAATCCCGTTGCCCCACGCAATACCCATACATGCCCAAAATGAGTTTTGATCCCTTTCCCGTCCCCATGGGATCCCTGTAAATACCCACGATTCCGGTAATGGAACCACCATAGGCTTCCATATTGGACGGGCTGTTATGGGTTTCACCCGTGATACAGTAATAATGGTCGGGATCAAAGCGGGCCACGCCTGCGTTATCCCACAAAACCGAGACCACCCAATCCTTTTCGGCCTGGATTTTAAGGGTCGGCGCTTCAATGCAGGTTTTAAAGAGGCTGTCGATGGTTTGCCGCTCACCGCTTTGGAGGTCGTGGTATTGAAATTTTCCCCGGAACGTGTTGTGGTTGCAGTGGTCACTTCGGGCCTGGGAAATGTATTCCAGCTCCACATCGGTGGGAAAATCAAGCCCCACTTTTTCCCGCTCCGCTAAAATGTCCTTCCGAAGAAAATAGGCGCGGATCACCGGAATATCCCGATCCTGAAGTGCCAGATTCCGCTCTTTGGAAATCTGCTTCAGCGCATCATTACTTTCGATGGACAGGGTTTTCACTTCCGGTTCATGGCTCAGAATCACCTTGGGGATCAGAAACCCAAGGCCCTTTTCGGAATCCCAATCTTCTCTGGAGAAAATTTTCCATTGCTGAATCGCCGCGTTGGCCAGGAGTTCCGCCGCGATGCGATGGGCCTGATCCTGTGTGAGCTTACCCCTGATTTCATAGCATTTTGATGTATAAACAGCCTCCTCGGATTTAAATGGGATACCCAGAAGATCTTCGATGGCTTCACGGGCGGTGCTTCCCGCCGTATCTCGCACACCGGGCCGAAAACCGACCCAGATGAGCCAGTCAAAATCCCTTTGCATAGGAGAATAGGCGCTTTGTTCGGTGATGGGATTGGTAAATATCTCATCTTGAATCCGTGACAGTTGATTGGCATCAAAATGGGCGTCAAGGGTCAGAACCCGGATCACCCGAACATCATCCACGTCAAAACCGAAGTACGCCTTTGATTTTTTTTGAATGCCGACGCCGGATGCGTCCGGCAGCTCGTCTTTCAACCTGATTTCCAGTCTGGATGTCATTGGCACATACCTAATTTTATCAAAATTTTTAAAGGACCTGTTCCTCACTTTGTATCTTGAAACCAAGGCTCTCGTCAACTGCAATTCAAAACAGGCTTTTCCCCTGAAAAATGGGCGAACTTGCAATTAAGCGTTTCAATGCGTATCTTTTTTTTGTATCGGATAGCGATAATGCAAGGGGTAACCAAAATTATGGAAAAAGCAAAAGCAGAAGAGAGCCAAAAAAAGAATGCAGGGAAAATTCCCAACCAGCAGGAGCTGGAAAAGGAATTGGGAGAATATCTTTCCAAAAAATATGGCGATCGGGTCAAAATTATTTCTCCATTTGTTGTGCCCAAAAAGGATGCAATAGACCAGGATGGCAAAAAGTCGGGATCCAAGGGCTCGGATATGGATGATTTTTATATGATGCCCGAGGAAATGGAATCCTACCTGGATGGGTTTGTGGTGAAACAGGATCAGGTCAAGGCTGTCCTGGGAACAAAGATATGTACGCATTTCAACCGGATCAGGTTCAACCATCAAACGGAAAGCGAAAGCTTCTCAGGCGCTGATAAAAAATCGGGCGTCGGAATGATCAAGAACAATATGTTGATGATCGGTCCCACCGGCGTGGGGAAGACCTATATCATCAAACTCATTGCTCAGAAGCTGGGTGTTCCATTTGTAAAAGGCGATGCCACCAAATTCAGCGAGACCGGGTATGTCGGCGGAGATGTTGAAGATCTCATCCGGGACCTGGTCTATGAAGCAGATGAAAACATTGATCTGGCTGAGAACGGTATTGTCTATATTGATGAAATTGACAAAATATCATCCTCCCGGAACCTGATCGGGAACGACATATCCAGAACCGGAGTTCAGCGGGCTTTGCTGAAGCCCATGGAAGAAACCGATGTGGACATGAAGGTCCCCCATGATCCCATCAGTCAGATTCAGGCCATTGAGCATTACAGGCGAACGGGAAAAAAGGAAAAGAAGGTGGTCAACACCAAAAATATCCTGTTTATCATGAGTGGCGCTTTCGGCGATTTGACCGAGATCATCAAGAAGAGACTGCAGCGGCAGGGGATCGGCTTTGAGGCGGATGTGAGGTCCACTGAAATTCCTTGGGAAATACTCAAGAATGTACGTGCGCAGGACCTGGTTGAGTTCGGGTTTGAATCGGAGTTTGTGGGAAGGCTTCCGGTGGTGGTGGTATTTGACGAGTTGAACAAGGATGATCTGTTCGAAATTCTCAAAAACCCGAACAACCCCATTATCATCAGCAAACGAATGGATTTCAGGGCCTACGGAATCGATATCAAATTTGAAGACGGTGCCCTGAAACGTATCGCGGAAATGGCGGAAACGGAAAAGACGGGGGCCAGGGGGTTGGTGAGTGCCATTGAAAAAGTGCTGATCCCTTTTGAAACCCGGCTGCCCTCAACGGACATCAAACGGTTTCTGGTCACACGGGAGGTGGTTGATGATCCCCAAAAACAATTGTCCCTTCTTTTTGAAAAGTATAATGAGCAGGAGTGGATTGACCGTTTTGAGAGGGCCCGAAGTCTTGAAATGGAGGAGATCAAGCAATATGTAGCGGAACGGATCGAACATTTCAGCCATAAATCGGGTCTTGACCTCTATGATCGAAGGCTGGAACTGATTGCGAGGCTCTATTTGCGTCATGTCACGGATGTGGATGCGGCCATCGAAAACCTGGGCGCCATGTACGAACAGGTCCAGACAGAGACAGATGCCTTGAGGGAAAATCTCGATGTAAAAATTTTGTTTGATGACAGCGCCGTAGATGAAATTATGCACCAGGCCATTGACTCCGGACAGAATGTGAGAAACCTCACATTTCAACTGGCCAAACGACTTGAATATGGGTTGAGGCTGGTGAAAGATCGTGTGGGCAAGGAAGATTTTATCATTAGCAGTGAAGCGCTTACTGATATGGAGTCGTTTATCAATAACCTCATGAAAAAGGCGTATCAGAGCGAGAATCCCCCTGATCAGGAGAAAGAGGGGGAATAAACAAGACGACTGTTTACAGTTGCCGGTTTTTTCCTTTTGGTCCCATGCGCCGGCATGGAACCAAAGGGACTCTAATTTTTTAGTGTATTCTCATAGGCCTCATCGATTCGTTGTTCCAGATATGTGATGGTGTTTTGATTGTTTTCATAAAGATCGAAACAGTAGCCGTCTTCTCCCAAAAGGCCCCCGGGAACCAGATCGCCTTCTTCATCAGGATCCGTCACGCAGTCGCCGTAAAAACATACGGACAACCACCGGTTGTCAGGATCATCATCCACGATGTCGATCATGGTAATCAAGGTCCCCTCTTCGTCTTGGACTTTCTTCCGAGCCCTGAGAGAGGTGCTGACGCCGGGTCTTGGAACAACGGACAGGACCGCCTGGTCTTTTTCCGAAAACCGATTGGCCAGCCTTAGAAAGATATCCTTCATGTTCATTTCATCCAGGGTCCATTTATCGAGGAATTCCAACAACGTTTTGTAATCTTCCGGTTTTGAAAACATGTTCTCTTGCATTTTTTTACGTTGCTCCTTTTGTTATGATCGCGTTCGTTGATCAGGCCACATCATATAACCCCCGGTCCCGATCCTGCAGGTATACATGCCTGAAAGCGCCTTTCTTGCCCGCCTGAAACCAGTCCAGGCCGATTTTACGGCATGCGGGACAGGCCTCCATGGGGATGTGAACACCCATGATATGCTGGCCGGTACTGGCGGTGGACGAAATGGAAAAGGCACCGGCGCAATGGGAACAGCACCTTATTTTTTCATTCTGTCTTTCCTGAATTCCGTCCGTATCATAAAAGATGTCTCGTTTTCGCTCCAGGATTTCCCCTTCATCATATGACTTTTTCTTGAGCCCCCCCCGCAAAAATAGATCCTTCAGCGCTTCAACCAGCTGTTCAATATTCAGGGTCACATCCCGGGATTGCGGGCGATAGTCTTTTTCATAATTCGGTTCTTTTACAAAGGAGGTGTCCATGCCGGCCATGGCCATGATAATGCCCACATTCACATAGGGCAGGGCATTTTCGATGGCGTATCCGCCCTCAAGTACGGCGATGTCCGGTTTTAAGCGTTTATTCAAAATGGCATATCCACGGGCTGAAAAGTTCATATTGGTGATGGGATCATTAAAGTGGTTGTCCTGGCCGGCTGAATTGATCACGATGTCCGGCTTGAATTCTTCCAGTAATGGCATCACCAATTCATCCAGCGTATAAAGGAAACCCTTTTCACCCGTCTGAGGGGGCAGCGGGATGTTAACGGTTTTCCCCTGAGCATTAGGTCCGCCGGACTCATTGGGGAAACCGCTTCCCGGGTAGAGGGTGCGGCCGTCCTGGTGAATGGAGATGAAAAGGGTGTTGGGGTCATGCCAGTAGATATCCTGGGTACCGTCGCCATGATGGCAGTCCGTATCCACAATGGCCACTTTTCGAACGCCGTAATGGGTCCGGATATATTCGATCATGACTGCTTCAATGTTGATATTACAAAAACCCCGGTTGCCGTGAACCACACGCATGGCGTGGTGTCCCGGCGGTCGAACCAGGGCGAAAGCGCTCTCCACTTCACCTTTTAAAACCGCATCCGCTGCCACAAGACAGCCGCCGGCGGATATGAGATGGCTCTCCGTGGTGACGGCAGACTCGTCGGGAACACAGAAATGGGCCCGTTGAATGTCTTCATAAGCTGCGGGACGTACACGGTATTCTACAATCCCCGGAATATCCAGCAAGCCCTCCTCCATGACTTGATCCTGTGTATAGAGAAGACGTTCTTCACGTTCAGGATGCTCGGGACTGATGGCCCAGTCAAATGCCGGGAAAAAAACCAATCCGGTCTTGCGTTGTGCGCTTATCATGCGTCAAAGGCTCCTTTTCCATTGGGGAATGAGACCCGGCGTAATGGTCATTTTAAGGCGAATGTTCCGACCCACCGCCCTGTAGCCACGAATCATGTTGAAGACTTGTTTTTCCGTAATGGACGTTTCCAGTGAATTGTTTCGCGCGCCGATTATCAAGGCCCTTCGGCACAGGGTTTCCCGGGCCAGGGCGATGGCCTGATCCATATCAAAGCGGCGATCGATTTTGTGTTCCTCCCCGACTTCGGGAATGATCACCGTCCCCCGTTCCGTATCCGCCTGAAGGGTCACTTGAGCCGTGACCCTGGCTACAGCGGCCCCCACGGCGTTGGCCACATCATAATGGGGCGGTACGCGGCAGGGCAACCCCAGCGCCTTTTCCACGTAGGGGGCTATATGGGGGGCGGGTCCGCCCATGATGAGTACGGATGTGGGCTCAATTTTTTCCTCGTTTAACACCTGGTGAATGGTGTAAACCGGCTGAGCGTTGATATCATGCACAAAGGCCCCGGCCGATTGGGCAATGGTCTCGGCCATCTGTTGCAACACGCGATCCGCAGCGGCTTCGGCGTTGCAACCCAAAGCGCTGCCCAGGTCTTCCATAGCGACCCTCGCCGCACCTTTGTTTCCCATGTCTAAAAGCCCGAGCGTCACCAGCGCGTCCGTAGGTGTTGCCACGGCACCCCCGAATGCCACCGGGGGACCATTTCGCAAAGGCCCCACGGTCATTTTACCGTTGGTTTTCACCTGAATCACACTGTCTCCGCCCGTTCCCAGGGAATGGGTGATAATGGATCGAATCAATGTTTTATAACGGCCCAGTTTAACCCCATGGGGATTGAGAAGCGGCATGCCGTCTAGAACGACAGCCATGTCCGTAGTGGTTCCGCCCACGTCCAACACCAGGGTCGCTCCTCTGCATCCATCCAGCGCCAGAGCCCCCATGACACTGGCGGCCGGACCGGATTGTGCGGTTCGAGCCGGTGACCCGACGCTTCTCACGAGATCAATGGTGCCACCATCCGGTTTCAAAAGGTAGCGTGGCCCATGCAGGTTCTTTTCATCCAGAATGTGCGTAAGTGCACCGGAAAAGGTTGTGTGGAGTTCGTGAAGTGAAGCATTCAGATAGGTGGTAAAAATGCGACGGGGAAAATTGAGGCCACCCGAAACCGTGTGCCCCATGGCCACATGTGAGAAATAATTTTTGACCCAATCAACAATCTGAAGCTCGTGAGCGGCATTTCGAACGGAAAATTTTCCGGTGATCCCTATGGTATTGATGCCCGCTTCCCGAATTTTTGCGGTCGCTTCCATGACGGATGACTTGTCCAGGGGGACAGCCTCAAATCCCTGGTGGTCCAAACATCCTTCGACAACATGAAATGAAGGGCCAACGGAAAAACAGGCAGGATCAATGCCAGGGCCCGCGGATATAATCATGCCGGTTCGTTCAAGTCGATCTTCGACGATGGCATTGGTTGCCAGGGTCGTTGAAAAAGCCATCCGTTCGATCTCTCCCGTTTCAACCCCACTCAAAATGCTTTCAAGAGCGGTTCGAAGGGTTAACAGGAGGTCCTCCCCGGTGGGGATTTTTATTGCCGCCAGAATCTGATCCCCTTCTATGAGCACCGTGTCTGTCTGCGTTCCGCCTACATCAAGTCCCAGAATCATCGTTTCACCGCCCCGGAATAATTATTAACAGCTAATAGGGGGGGGTCAGCTCAACACCCATTCCTCTTAACCCCATCACTTTTTGATTTATGATAACAGCTACGAAATAAAATGTGAAGTGGGAGTTTAAAACACAGGCTAATGGTTTGGAATTTGGGCTTGCTTAGTGTGTAAAAAGGTGTTATGTAGGCTCCTTGATAATTTTCAGGGAATATTGGCCCCTTCATATGGGGAAGGGGATTTTTTAAATACCGTGAAATTTAAGGAGAAATGCTGATGCGACATATTTTCAGGGTTCGACTGTGGACGGCGGCTGTGGTGCTTTCATTGATACTTGTGAGCTGGCCGGTTCTAGCGGAGGAAAAAAAGTCCAGTGCGGACAAAATGGCAGTGGTAAATGGTGACGTGATTACGCGAGGTGATCTGGGCCGGGCCGTGGATTTCGGCAAACGGCAGGCCATGCAAAAGGGACAGCCTTTGAATGCCGAGCAACTGGCAGCGCTAGAAAAAGATGCCTTAGATAAATTGATCGGCATTCAGCTCCTGTATCAGGCCAGTAAAAAGGCGGGAAACAAGGTAGACGAAAAGCAGGTGGATGAAAAGTTTGCCCAATTCAGAAAACGATTTCCCACTGAGGAGGCTTTCAAAAAGGCCATGGGGGAGTGGCATGTGACAGAGGCGGACATGAAGGCCGAACTCAAAAAAGGTATGGTCACTGAAGCGTTTGTGATCAAAAAATTTGTGGACAAAACCACTGTGCCGGAAAAAAAGGTGAAGGCTTATTATGACAGCAATCCTCAGTTTTTCAAACAGCCGGCGAAGGTAAAAGCCAGCCACATTTTAATCAAGGTCAAGCCCGATGCATCAGAAGCAGAAAAGGCCGAGGCCATGAAAAAAATCAAGGCAGTCCAGGAAAAACTCAAGAAAGGGGATGACTTCGCTGAAGTCGCCAAGGCATCTTCAGAAGGACCCAGCGCTGCCAAGGGCGGAGATCTAGGCTATTTCGGAAAGGGGCAAATGGTTGGACCTTTTGAAGATACGGCATTTTCTCTGGAGCCTGGAAAAGTCAGCGACGTGGTAAAAACCCCGTTTGGATACCACGTGATCAAAGTTATGGACAAAAAGCCTGAAACCACCATTCCCTTTGAGGCCGTGAAACCTCGCATTGAGCAATACCTGAAGCAGGAAGAAGTTCAAAAAGAAGTAAAAAAATATATTGATAACCTGCGAAAGGAAGCCAAGGTGGAGGTTTTTTTGAAAAACGCCTCCTGAGTTCAAAACTAAAGAACAAATATTTTCCGGAGGGATGGCCGAGTGGTCGAAGGCGGCGGTCTTGAAAACCGTTGGACGCAA
>CAYPQJ010000081.1:0-11437 GCA_964412835.1 uncultured Desulfobacteraceae bacterium
GCAGTAAGTGCATTTACCATCCTTCATATGGATTTCCTTGATCCAGTAACCGTTTCTGCCAACAATCACTTTCCGGCACTGATGACAATAGGTCTGGGTACCCGGGTGCCCCGGGACATTGCCCAGGTATACATACCGAATGCCCTGGTCAAGGGCGATTTTTCGAAATTCCTCAAGGGTTAAAATGGGTGTGGCCGGAAGCCGGTTCAGTTTATACTGGGGAAAAAATCTCAGAAAATGAAGGGGATAATCCGGCCCCAGGTTCTTCAATATCCAGGCACACATGCGTTTGATCATTTCCGGTTTGTCCACGTATGTGGGCACCACCAGGGTGGTCATTTCAAACCAGACCCCCTGTTCATGAAGGGTTTTGAAAGTTTCCAGAACCGGGTGAAGGGCACCGCCGTTAAGGCACCTGTAGATGGCATTGTCAAAGCTTTTGAGGTTAATGTTGGCCCCGTCCAGGTATCGGCAGAGGCTCGTGAGGGGTTTTCGGTTGATGTAGCCATTGCTGATGAGCACATTTTTGAGGTTTGCCTGTCGCGCCAGTCTGGCGGTGTCAAACATGTATTCATAGAAGGTGGTGGGCTCCGAGTAGGTGTAGGCAATGGAACGGGCCCCTTTTTCCTTGGCAGTTTTTACGGCCTCTTCGGGAAACAGGGTCATATGTTCCACCTGCTCCGGTTTTTTCTGTGAAATCTCCCAGTTCTGGCAATTCAAACACCTGAAGTTACAGCCGGTGGTGGCGATTGAAAAGGCCTTGGTGCGCGGATAAAAGTGGGTCAGGGGTTTTTTTTCAATGGGGTCCAGATGTACCGCACAGGGGTTTCCGTAGGTCAGGGAATAGAGTTTTCCCTCGATATTGACTTTGGAGCGACAGATACTGCGGTCCCCGGGACCGAGGATGCAGCGGTTGGGGCACACCTGGCACTGGACCTTCTTTCCTTGGGAGGTATAGTGAAAGCCTTCGATGGACCATTTCCAGGGCTTTTCCGGCGCATCATCCCTTGTGATGTGCCCTTTGATGCTACCGGTACAATTGGCGCTTTTCCCCAAAAAACCATACCCCGTCCCGGCGCACAGAAGGGCTGAGGCTCCCAGGGCCGCGGATTTCAGGAATTCCTTGCGTGTCATCATTTTATTCATGATCATTCACCTGAATTGTTGATGCTTTCAATGTTGCGAGACCTTATTCAGTCTGACGGCTGAAGAGTATCAACAGACTGCTTGAGACTTTCATCAGTATCAGCAATAAAACCGCCATCCCCATACCCCACAGAGGGATTAAGAAAGTTCCCACAACCAGGGCGCCCACCGCTGCGCCGCACAGGTCGGCTGCCAGGCACCCGGCTGCGGGACTTTGATCTTCGCCGATCAATTGGGTCACCACGGGAAACTGAAAGCCTGCAAAAAATGAGAAACCAAAGCAGAAGGCCAGAAACCAGGCCGGGTGAAGTGAAACCTTGAACCACCCGCACCAGCATAAAAAAACCGCCGACATGACCAGCAAAGCCGATTCCGAAAGGCCTACCTTCACGCCGCTGCCGGCGCCCCATTTTACGCCCGCCAGGGCACCCGGAAGAAGGCCCAGCAGAAACGCCGTGATGATGGCGCCGATCATCATATAAACATAACCATAGATGATTTGGAATGCAAAAATGATGGTCATTTCCATGCCCATGGTTGTAAAACCCGTTGAAAAAAGGATGTATTCCTCCTTTCTCATGAAGATGAAATAAAGCAGCAACCCGCCCGCCAGAACCCATATGAAACCGGTGGGCGTGGTACCATGCCGGGTGAACCATTCCCTGAAAACCAGGTGCATGATTCGGGGGTTGAAATCGGTGTTGATGGTTTTGTTTTGACCCAGCTTTTCCCTGAGCTTCAAAATTCGCTCTTTGGTGATATTGCCGTGGAAATAACCGTCAATGTATACCGTGTTAATCCCTTTTGATTGCAGTTTCCGGGGGATTTCAGCGGAGAGGGGGCGGTCGCTCACCAGGAAACCGGCCTGCTCGCCGGGAAGGACCAGGATATGGTTAAAGTGCCTTTCCAAGGTATGGTAAAGGATGGACAGCTTTTCTTTTTGAACTTCACTCAGGTAGTTGGGAGAATAATCCATGTTCAGCGCCAAGATGCCGTTTTTTTTAAGCATGTGCTTTGCCATGGCAAAGAATTCATCGGTGTAAAAGCGATTGACCTGAAAGGTGTCGGGCTCCGGAAGGTCCAAAATCACCGCATCATACCGCATGTGGGTGGCTTGTATGTATCGCCTGGCATCTGTATTGATGATGTTTAAAAAAGGCACTTTCGGAATCATTTTAAGTGCCAGAGCCGTTCGCGTCAAAGCCGGGTCCAGCTCCACATAATCCACACGGACCGGGTCGTATTTTCCGATCTCCACAAGAGTTTCACCTAAGCCCCCTGACACCAGCAGCACGTTTTCCACAACGTTTAACTGGCTTAACGGGTAATGCACCTTTTCTTCGGCTTCGATCACATTGGAATCGGAATAAAGGGGCGTCCCCGATCCCCAGAAGGTGTATTGCGAGCCTTCCTTTGTTACCACAATCCGTCCGAACGGGGATTCCACATATTCTGTAATATTCCCGTACTGCGTCTGGAGGGTACGCATTTCCAAGGAAGGCGTCAAGGCCAGCGCGTAAAAAAAGGCGGCAATCGGTATGGCAAGCGCCAGAAAACGCCATTTTTTAAATACGCCCATCATGAACAGTGTGACCAGGAGCAGGAAAGAGGCGGCCACGGCAATGACGGCGAAAGGTTTGAGCCAGTAAACCAGCAGGAAGCTGAACAAAACGCCCCCCAGGATATCCCCCACACTGTCGGTGATGTAGAGTTCCCCGCTTTCAAAAGGGATAAATTGATTATGAAAAAGTTTCTGGGTGTAGGGCAGAATAAAGCCGGTGAGAAGGCAGTAGGGGGCAATGGCCAGGGTGACATAAATCAAGATGGGGTAGAATCCCGGGCTCACCCCATGGGTAAAAAACAATTCCCTGAAAACCCGTATGCCCATGACCTGGAAAAGGGGTAAAAGGCCGATGGTGAGCGCCAGCACCAGGTAGACCCCGAGGGATGCCTTTCGAAAGCACTTCGCCGCAAGGGTTCCCATTCCCGTCAGGACCAGCCAGCAGAAAACAACCAGGCTGATGGTGATTTCATTCCCGTGGAACTGGCTCAGGAATTCTCGAATGGTAAGGATCTGGGTGGTAACCGATGAGATACCGACCCCAACGATGGAGCCCACCGCCAACCGACGAAAATGGGGGGGCGAAATGGTTCCAATGGGGGGCATTATTCCTCAAAGGCCTGGACCTGGTAGGTGGAAACTTCAAGATCCCCCTTCTCCCAGGCGTTTCCATCCAGGCCCGCCTTGAGGCAGAGGTGATTCAAAAACGCCTTTTTATCCGGGAGCTGGTCCCACACCTGGGGCAGAAAGGTGGACTGGTGAAATCCCTTTTTGAGGATGACACCGTCAATGCCCGGTCGAAGTTTATTCAGGAGATCTTTGCCGTCCGTATAGGCAAGGGGTTTGGGTTCGGTCAGAATGCTGATTTCAATGTGCACATTTTTCCATTCATCCCGGGTAAGCGGGCTGAAGCGCGGGTCTCGGAAGGCGGCATTGACGGCGTTTTCCCGAATCCCCTCGATAAGGGATTCCTGGGGTATGATGTGCCCGATGCAGCCCCTCAGGTTCCCACGAGTGGTTAATGTTACAAAAGTGCCCCTTTTTTCATTGAAAATTGCCGGCAGGTCTTCTGTTTCCCGGTGCCCGTCCGATTTGCCGGAAAGGCGCGTTTGAATTGTTTTTCTGGCTTCTAAGAGCAGATATTCCCCTTGCGCTTTGGTTAGATCTCCCTTTTTTGACATGTGTTCCTCCATCATTTCGCCTGCATTTGAAATGCCCCAAACGGATGGCCCCTGAACCACCATGAAAATCAGGATTATCCAGGACAGATGCAGGAAACGGAAAAGAATCTTTTGATTTTTCATATCTTTCGTAATCAACACTCGTATTTTATGTCTGATATTAGCGCCTAATTTCTAAAACCCTGTCATAAAAAACAAGGAAATTTTTCGGAAAGGTTGTAGATCGGCATCAAAATACCTTTCAGGGGGGTGATTGCTTTTCCCAATCTCGTTGTTGTAGCGCATTAAATTTTTCTTTAAATCTTATTCAGTGGACGATTTATTTGATGTGCTTCTCTTTTGCCCAACGATTCTGCTATAATAGCGGTCACTAGGGCATTCATGCTAACGCCCTCTTTTTTCGCGCGTGCGGAGAGTCTGGCATGTAGGCTTTTTGGTATCCTTTGGACAAAGCGACCGCTTGCTTGGCGATTGCCCGGTTCAGGAACCGGATCATTGAATTCTTTTGAGGTTGCAATCCATGAATTCATCGCATCAATACCGTTTTTTATTGCCTCTTCAATTGTATCCCCATCGGAGATACAACCGGTCAAATCAGGGAAAGATATTAAATAACCCCCTCCTTCTTCCTCAGAAAGATGCCTGATTTCGAATGGGTATTTAAGTTGTTCGTCCATAGTTTTATTCTCCCTCACCTTCGTCGATAAGACGAATAAATTTTTTTATATAAATTGGTTTAATAGGTCGGTGTGCCGGTACTGTCAGCTTTGATCCATTTAGATGTCGAAATGTAACATGACTGGTACCAGGTTGTCGCCATTCAATATTAAAACGTTTAGCGATATCCTTCAGTGTTTCAATTTGCCAATCACGAGGATTGTTTCGTAATTTGCTCAACAATTTTTCAATTTTTACCATAAAAGATGATACTACTTATGATATCACTTGTCAAGTTGGTGATTCTCAAATCTTCGGGTGTCATTTGCTGCAGGCCAATTATGATATTCGTACCATTCAGGCGCTGTCGGAGCACAGCGATGTAAGGGCCTCGGCAAGAAATAATTAAACATCCGGCTTGTCTTTTGTCCCGTATACTGCGTTACATCCACCGGCACATATCCAGCAATATGCACCGGCAGATGCGCCTTGTATCCGAACCAAAATCCGGCGCAATCTTGTGAAATTATTTTTTGCCGAGGCCCTAAGAACCACCATGATTTACACCCACACCATCAGGAGCCAGACAATTAAAGAGGCTAAAAGCCCTCTTGATTTGTAAGAGGGAAATCCATTTGACATTGACAAGCGCATGATATCCGTAGTATCTGCGAGCCAGAGGGCTGTTGTAGGGGCTTTCTCCTGGTAAACCTATGGGGGGAGGCAGGCTGTGGAAAGTAAGAAACGCAGAACCGCCAGGGTAAAAGAGATTTTTGATATTCTGGATCCACTTTATACCCCGGAAAAAACCGCCCTCAAATACCAAAGCCCTTTTCAATTGCTCATCAGTACCATCCTATCGGCCCAGTGTACTGACAAGCAGGTGAATACGGTCACCAGGGTCCTGTTCCGGAAATACCTGTCACCCGATGATTTCTTGTCCGTCCCCATCAATGAGCTGGAGATGAATATCCGTCCCACCGGGTTTTTCAGGAACAAGGCCAAAGCTATCAAAGGATGCTGCCAGGGGCTGGTGGAACGATACGAAGGAATTAAATCTCTGATACGGTGATAAGCAGATTAAAAACTCGATTCTAATGCCAAGAAACCCGCTCGCTTGGGCGGTAAAATTGGTATCAAAATGTGACACAGAATTATGAACATTCCCTTTTGGGTCAAAACTATTTTCCAACAGATATCCGGGACTTTCAAAAGTGCCTTTTTTTGGATGTTCTCAACCGATAAACATCTTCTGATAATATGTGCTGCGTTATGCTTCTTGTCTCTTTCCATGAATTGGCAGGGTTCTATTTTTGTCCTGAATGCTCCTCATGATAGCCTGCGGTATATTGAGATGGCTCAAACGGTTGTAGAGGGTCGTTGGCTTGGTGATTATGATCATATGACACTCATCCGGTCACCCATGTACCCACTTTTTTTATCGTTAAACAGTCTCGCAGGTTCACGCCTTCATATTTTGCAGTATGGTCTTTATCTGTTCAGCATTGCCTTGCTGTCAATCTCTTTTCGTATGCTTGATGTGGCCCGATGGCGCGTTGCAGTTATTTTTACCCTATGCGCCTTTCATCCACTAACAATTTTGCCCGCCTTTTGTGTGGCAACTGAATCATTATATGTTCCGGCTGTAACAGCAGTGGTGGCGGGTTGTTTGGGCATACTGGGTTCCGTTTACAAAGAATCATGGTTTAACTATCTATTCTGGCTCCCGGTCTTTTCGTTTTCGTTAACTGTTTTCTGGTTCACTCGTCCGGAAGGGGTGTGGATTTTACCCTTTATGGTTGTCTGTTTTGGTTTTCTCATATGGCGGCACAGACGGGGTTTTCGAAATTGCAGAATCAAAATCCTCATGGCGGTTTTGATTCCCCTGTTCATACTAATATTCGTCTCCGACTATCTTAGAGGTAAGAACAAAAAATATTACCATGTTGACGTGATTCACGAACTTGCTGAACCAAATTTTAGGGCGGCTCTTTCCTGGCTGACTCGCGTGGCTCCTGAGTCGCACAGACCGTATGTTCCCATAACCAAAAAAGCCATGGCCGCAGCTTATCGCGAAAGCGAGCATTTTGAATTGCTCAGACCCTATCTTTCCAAACAGACCAATGGCCGGGGATGGGCTAAATTTGGATGTGAATGGATGGGTATCTGTGACGAACTGCTGGGTGGCTGGACCATGTGGGCGATTCGAGATGCCGTTGCCTCCATAGGGGGCTATGCGACCGCCGAAAAGGCCAAGGCTTTTTATGGGGCCATTGCCACGGAGATCAGAGAGGCCTGTGAAGATGGGCGTCTGAACTGCTCCTCGAATCCAACTGGAAATCTGCATGCCCCACCGTTAATATGGTCCTATCTGCCCAGGATAGGTAATTCTGTGTTCAAAATGGTCGGCATGTTGATAAACCTGGGAAATTTTACGGGGAGTGTGACTCCGGCAAACCAGGGAGGAGAGACCAAAAGACTTGTTGCGCAATATGAGCTCATTACCCATGACCAACGTCCTTTTAAGGGCCTTCACTTTAGCCATTTCTACCTGATCACCTACAAAGGGTTACAGTTGGGAGGCGGACTTTTGGTTTTGTCTGTGCTCTTAATATCTCTGAGAGGAAAAAAAGCTCGTGAATGTAATGGTAATGGGATCTGGGAACACCATGTTTATGATAAAATGATCATTTTTTGTCTATTAGTGCTTATCGCGAGTAGAGTTGTACTTATCGGGTATTTGGATGCCATCAGTTTCTGGACGTTGCCACGCTATCTTATGCCAATATACCCTTGTTTAATGGCTTTAATCGGTTTAGTTGTGCCAGAATTTAAGTTAATTTGGAATTTGGCTCATCGCAAGCTTCCGAGGGTAGATGCTAAAGGCAACCTTGAAACGGTCCGGAAAATGGAAAAACATGAAAAACCGTAAATATTTTCCAAAAATCCAGGAACAATATCAGGCATACTATTAAATGGTTATCTTTCAAGGCCCAAAATATTCAAGGCAAACCCGTAGACAAATGCCTGGAGGCCCAAGGCAATTAGTGTGGTCGCCAGAATAACCATTCGTAGACTTGTTTGGTAGGGTAGAGGGCCAAATCCTGCAGCTTTCCAATAAAATACCGCATGAGTGAGATAAGCCACGCCGGCGATAAGTAAAATAAGACCTATTATGATGCCCCATTCTACAGCATATCCATTTGTGATCCGATGCCAGTAGGCTTTTCCTGGAAGAAGTCCGATATTTACAGCATAAGCCTTGATGAATAAACCAAAGGAAAGCACCTGGAAACCTGTCAGCATGGAGACACTGCATACTAAAAGGGAATTTAGATCAAAGGTGATGGCACCAATCTTGAGGGGTTTGGTAAATAATAATGCAAAACCGAATGCGCCGATCACCGTTAGTATCAAACCGGGCAAGATAAAAAGCCAATTTGGACTATACAGCAGCATGAATCTCAGATGGCGCCAACCGTCTCGCCAGCTGCGAAGATGGGGGTTGCGGGAGCGCCCGTCCTGGCGTAGTGTAATCGCGACCTGACTGATTATGAGCTTCTGCAATGTGGCTTTGACCACCATCTCTGAAGCGAATTCCATTCCGGTGGTCCGTAGTCCGAGATCAATTATTTTCTCACGCCGGAAAGCCCGAAGGCCACAGTGAAAATCATTCACGGTAGAGGAAAAAAACAATTTCCCCAAGGCGGAAAGAACTGGATTGCCAATCCATCGATGCTTCCATGGCATAGCGCCGGCATCAATATGGCCTCCGTACCGAGGAAAACGGCACCCCATTACGAGGTCATCACCCTGGCGGAGTCGTTCAAGGAACCGCGGTAGCTCGCCGAAGTTGTAACTGCCGTCTGCGTCTCCCATCAGGACAAAGGTCCCTCGAGCATCGTCGATACCTTTCTTGAGGGCGTTGCCATAACCCTTTTGAGACACATGTACAACCCGCCCCCCCGCCTTTTCGGCGATATCAGACGAACCGTCGCTGCTACCATTATCAGCTATAACTACTTCTCCCTTTATCCCATTCTTTGCCAGCGCTTCAAGCGCTTCACGAATACATCCTTCCAATGTTCCTGCTTCATTGAGACAAGGCATTACGACAGAAATCTCAATTTTATTCATGACAGCCACGGATTTATGATACTAATTTTGCAGGTTCCAGACCTGTTTTCAATTGAAATCCTTTTATCATCATACGATTTTCAATAGCAACTCTACATTTGATTTCGTCAATAGGCAACAAGAATGAAATCTTACGAGGGTTCAGACCTCAGTGAGTGTTCGAGCAGGGTCGTCAAAAAGTGTCCGGAAAACACCGGAGGAATCGCCTGATAATTATGACAGCTGTGAAAGATACTATTATTTTTGTAAATCTGAGAGCAATGCATGTTATTTCTCAAGCGAGAAGCTCACTAATTCGCTGAATAATAAACTTGTTTTTTTTCAGCCATTGTGAATGATTATCCTCTTTATAATGGATTTGGTTCTTTACATGTTCTGAAGTTAATTTAACGACTTTAATCGCATCAAGGGGTGAAACGCTCAATATTTGATCTGCAAATAGATGCTCATTGGAATACGGATAAAAAACGTCAGTGACTTCCAGCATTAAACGCTTTAATTGTTTTGCTGCTTCCAGCGAATCCATAGTTTGATGCTTCCAGTTTAAAATAAATCCCTCCAAGCCAAATTTCTCTTTCTCTTCTTCGATTCTTACTTTTGGCAGCATCATAAAAATAAATGGTGAGAACCAATGAAGGGCAGTTCCAGAACTTTTGTATTGATTTAAAAAGTCAATGGTATTGCCTACAGTTTCACTGCTTTCTCCAGGGAATCCTACCAAAAGCGTTGTAGAAGTTGAAATATTTGATTCTCCAAGCCCATTTATAATCGCCAGTGTATGATCAAGATTCTCTTTCTTGTTCATATTGCTTAGAATAACGTTGTCCCCGGATTCCACACCAAAAGTTAATAAATTTGCGCCAGAATCTGCAAGTAGTTTAATGCTATTTTTATTAATAGAGTCTGGACGTATAAAACTTGACCAGGTAAATGGATAGCCGTTATCAATAAAATCCTGGCAAAAGGTCTCAACCTCTTTGTGGTTTAACAGCATATTGTCATCTACAAAGGAAATATGCTTGACGGACCTGCGGGAAGATAATTGATCAAGCTCTTTCATCAACATATCCCTGGGTTTGATCATCATTTGAGGGCTGAAAAAGAAAAAATTACAAAACTTGCATTTAAATGGGCAGCCAAATGAACCTCGTAACGAAACCGAATCTCTCAATAGAGCATCTGGCACCTTATTCCAGTTAATAAACTCATCTGCAATATCAGGTATTTCTGGACGATGTTGGGTGAAGCAAATTGCATTATCTACAGTTACACCAAGGTTTGGAACATTTGCTACATCTTGTTTTTGAATTAGCTTGCTTAATAATAGGTCAAGTGTTTTTAACCCATAACGGTCAAAAATATAGTAGTCAATATCTTTATCTGGCTCAAAAAAGAGATATAATTTTTTTAATATTTCACGGTCAGCATATGCTCTATGGTCTTGAAAAATTGAAAAGCTCATATGAACCATAGGTCCACCTACGATAACCGGAACTGTTTTGGTCATTTGACGAATAGCATTTGCAATAAAAGTTAAATGTTCTTTAAAAGGCATGAAGGTTGTAGATATAACAATCGCTAATAATTCTTCTTTTAGTGTGTTAACTAAAAGCGTATAATCTTCCTCGAAATCATTAACTACAATAGGTGAAAATCCTTTTTGCTGTAAATAATTATACAAAACAATTCCGTTAAGGTTGGTAACTTGAGTAATCTTAGAGGTATTGCTATCTTCAATTTCTTTAATAGCTTTTCCATCATTGCTCTCATGGATCACTTTTTTCAGGTGACTTAGCTTTTCAACAGTCTTCCCATTGATGGATAAAGGGGTATAGATGTCCTGTATAGCTTCTATGATTGAAGGGGACGATGTGTGTTCATTAATAAGTCCGCTAAAGCCATTTCCAGCAACAATGATCACTTTGTTCAACATTTTTGATAATTCCTCAAAAAGCTTAAAACCACATACGACCTCTTTCATTCATAAGTCGATACTTTTCAAAACTGAAGTATGTCTTTGGAGGCAGACGGCTTAGATTTCTAAAATTATGTGAACAGTCTTTTCACTCTATATATCCGCAAAATGAGAAAAGAAACACTTAATGAGTTGATAAGACTTTGCTTCTGTCAGGGTCGACTATAAAGAAAACCGGATTCCGGGTCAAGTCAGACTTTTCCAACTAAAACTCCGAAACGATCTCCATCCAAAAAGGTCAATAGCAAATCCCCCGAGTCATGACGGCTCAATTCGTAATTCTGATTTCCGAACATGCGCGTTCTGATTGTGGACAAAACGCATTTCCAGTCTTCAGGGCTTAGTCAGTCACGACAGCAAAGGACAGAACCAAAATAATCAATGGTAATCCTGGCAAGCATAACCATATCACCGGACCGGGGATCATGAGATTTCACCTTCAAATCCCACTTCTGAAGGATGAAAATGTGAAGTGAATCAGGAGTGAGGCTATCAAAAAAGGGAAACTATTTCCAGAAGATCCGTATCCTAATGGCCTTGAAAGGTGTAAGTGGAAATCCATTTGAGATTGACAAGTGCATCGTATCGTAGTATCTGCGAGTCAGGGACTGGCATAGGGGCTTTTTCCTGGTACACCTATGGGGGAGGCAGGCTGTGGAAAGTAAAAAGCGCAGAACCGCCAGGGCAAAAGAGATTTTTGAAATTTTGGATCCACTTTATACCCGGGAAAAAACCGCCCTCAAATACCAAAGCCCTTTTCAATTGCTCATCAGTACCATC
>CAYPQJ010000081.1:11537-17208 GCA_964412835.1 uncultured Desulfobacteraceae bacterium
CTCTCAGCCCAGTGTACCGACAAGCAGGTGAATAGGGTCACCAGGGATCTGTTCCAGAAATACCTGTCGCCCGATGATTTTATAGCGGTTCCCATCAACGAGCTGGAAATGGATATTCGGCCCACCGGGTTTTTCCGGAACAAATCCAAATCCATCAAGGGATGCTGCCAGGGGCTGGTGGAATGGTATTGTGGAGAAGTGCCGTCCACCATGGCCGAACTGATCAAACTGCCGGGGGTGGGCAGGAAAACCGCCAACTGCGTTCTGGGTGCCGCTTTTGGTGTGCCGGGGGTCGTGGTGGACACCCATGTGAAAAGGCTGTCCATTCGACTGGGCCTTACGGAAAACAAAAACCCCGACAAAATTGAAATGGATCTGGGGAAACTTTTGCCCGAGGATCGATGGCGCCGGTTTTCCGATATCCTGATTTACCACGGCCGCGCCGTTTGCAAGGCCAGAAAACCGGATCACGCGGGATGTGCTGTGTTCGGTCTTTGCCCATCCAGTGCCATTTGAGGGAAAATATAAGAGGACTGAATTGATGATGAAAAGGATTTTCACTTGCGTTTGCTTGGGGGTGTTTCTTTTGGCCGGTTGTGCGGAGACCCAATATCGGGAATCCAAAATTCGGGTTCAACATCGTAATTGGGACGATGAAGTGGTTGCGAAAGTGGCCAAACGGCAGGTGGAACCCGATATGACAGGCGATATGGTGAGAGCCGCCATCGGTCTGCCGGATAAGACTTCCCGCCAGGGGGATACGGAGAAGTGGGGGTATGCTGTTATGGTGGGGGACTATCAGCCCAGACAAAAATTCGTGTATTTCGTGTTTTTCAAAAATGGCAGGGTGGTTCGGACCGAGGGGGATATCAAAAAGCTTAAAACCCTCTCTTGGTACAAGTGACAAACGTTCCTGCCGGGGTGTGTAAGGAAGAATTTGATCAGAGAATTGAATGGGAGGTGTTGTCATGAAAAAGAGTTCTGTTGCCATAGTTCTAGCCTTCGCAATGTTGCTGGGTCTAGGGTTTAGCCAGTGGGTCCTGGGAGATGAAACCATCAATGAGGAAGTTTCGGTATCCCCTGGAAAACCCCTTTCGTTTCCCCAGCAGGAGCGGATTGCCAATCTGGCGGTCAAAACCTTGAAGCACATTGCCAAGGCGCGCGGTTTCATTCACACCCATAACTTTGCCGATGCCAGAGGGGAACTGGCCACAAGCCAGGAACTCATGGAAATTATTCGGGCATCTCTCCCCACCACCCGCATTAAAGACCATATCTGGGTGGCGAAAAAACATCTCTCCTACGAAGATTCAGAAGAGGTTATTCCCGATCTGGTTCCCATCTACGCCTCTCTGGATGAAATCCAGAGTTTTGTCAGTGTGGATAAGACCCGGGAACACCTGGATGAGGCGAAAAAAGCCCTTAAAGAGGACGACAAACAGAAAGGTGCGCAGGCCCTGGAGCTGGCCGGTGAGTCCCTGAACTATGTGGAAATCGATCTGCCCTTGCGATACACGGAACGGAAAGTGGCGAATGCCCTGCACCTGCTGGCGGAAGGAAAGGGTAAAGAGGCCGATCAGGTGTTGAAGGAGGCTGAAGACGGGGTCCAGGTGATTTCCATTTCCTCCTACGGTCCCATGGTGCTGGCCCAGGAAAGCCTCTGGCAGGCCACCAAGGATTATGCGAAGGGTCGATACGAGGCTGCCAAGAGATCCCTTGCGAATGCCAAGGTGTTTTTGAAAATGGCGGCTAAACAGGCGGATGAGAAAACAAAGAAAGCCCTCGCCAAATTGAATGGGAAGATCGACGAACTGGAAAAAAAGATGGCGGAAAGTGGCACCGATTTCAGCAAAGAGATTAAGGGCCTGTGGAACAAAACCAAAGATGTCTACCACGAGACCGTGGAAAAATTCAAATAGTAGGGGCACGATGCATCGTGCCCCTAATGAATGGGGGCAAGCGGTTCGCCATGAACCCCTTGCCCTTTTTTGTTTCTAAATTGGATCTTTTATGTCCGTAAAAGACAAATCACGATATGTTTGCCAGAACTGTGGCTATGAAACGCCAAAATGGCTCGGCCGGTGCCCCGGGTGTGAACAGTGGGGGAGCCTTCTGGAGGAGTACGAAACACCCCGTCGCAAAAACACCGGCCCGTCCACCATGAGCAGGCCGGAGTGCATAGATGCCATTTCCCTTTCCCCCGAGATGAGGTGGGGCACCGGAATTGCGGAGTTTGACCGCACCCTCGGGGGCGGTCTGGTTCCCGGTTCCCTGGTTCTGATCGGGGGGGACCCCGGCATCGGCAAATCCACCATGATTCTTCAAGTATTGGGCGGGTTTGCACGCCGGGGACTTAAATCCCTCTACCTTTCCGGTGAAGAATCCCTACAGCAGATCAAAATGAGGGCTGATCGGTTGAACATCCGGGCGGAAAACCTCTACGTCATGACCGGTACCTGTATTGAGGATTTTCTGGCCCGGGCCGCGGAACTGGGGCCGGACCTGCTGGCCGTAGATTCCATCCAGACCTTTTATACGCAGGATATCTCGTCCCCCCCCGGCAGCGTTAGCCAAGTCAGGGAAACCGCTTCCAGACTCATGGCCTTTGCCAAAAGTTCAGCAATTCCGGTATTTCTGGTGGGGCATGTGACCAAGGACGGCGCCATCGCCGGCCCCAAAGTACTGGAACATCTGGTGGATACGGTGCTCTATTTCGAAGGGGATCGGGGCCATGCGTTTCGAATATTGCGGGCCGTGAAAAACCGTTACGGTTCCACCAACGAAATCGGTGTCTTTGAAATGAAAGGGTCGGGACTGGCTGAAGTGAGCAACCCCTCCGGTATTTTTCTGGCGGAACGGCCCGAGGATGTGCCCGGATCTGCCATCATTTCCTGCATGGAGGGAACCCGCCCTCTGCTGGTTGAAATCCAGGCCCTGGTGAGTCCGAGCCCCCTGGGCATGCCCAGAAGAACCGCCAGGGGTATCGACCAGAACCGCATATCCCTGCTGGTGGCGGTGCTGGGAAAACGCCTGGGAATGGAATTGGGGGACCATGATATTTTTGTCAATGTGGCCGGCGGCCTAAAAATTGATGAACCCGCCGCTGATCTGGGAATTGTTTCTGCCATGATGAGCAGCTTTCTGGAAAAACATGTGAACCGGAACCTGGTTGTTTTTGGCGAAGTGGGCCTGGCTGGTGAAATCCGGGGGGTCAGCCAGCCGGACATGCGCATGAAAGAGATTGAAAAAATGGGTTTTTCCACCTGCCTTCTTCCTCGAAGCAATCTGGAAGGATCGAAATCACTGCCTGGACTGAAACCCCAGGGCATCGGATCGATCCGGGATTTGCCAGATTACCTTTTTAATGATCATTTATAGGGATCCCTGGTTAAAAGAAGACCGGAGAATCTGTTGTGGGCTGGGCGTATTTTGACAAAATCTACTGTATTTCACTAGACGAAAGATCAGACCGGCGGAGGGAAGCCAACGCCCGGTTTGATGCTGTCGGCCTGTTAAATAGGGTTGAATTTGTTATTGTGAAAAAGCATCCCATCGATTGTGAGCAAGGGATCTTTGAATCTCATTTTCTCTGCATGCAAAAAGGGCTTTCTGCCGGTGCTGATACCATCGTCATCTTTGAAGATGATATTTGTTTTGATCGGTTCAACCCTCAAATCCTCAAATCTTCTATTGATTTCCTGGCAACAGAACCAAATTGGAAAATATTGTTTCTGGGATGTATGGTTAAAGGGAGCCGGAAAACAGAAAATAAATCCGTACTAAAAATTGACTTTCGCAGCTTATGCCACGCCTATGTTATAAACCCCGGTTTTGCACAGCGGCTGGTAAAGGATTCCTGGCAGGAAACACCCTTTGATGATATGTTGCGTGATCTCAGAGATAACCATTTTTACGCTGTCCATCCGTCCTTTGCATTTCAGGGGAACTCCCGGTCGGATAACCTTCGCTATCTCGCCCTGGACAGGTTCAGGAGGCTGTGCGGAGGGCTTCGACGGTTACAGAAGATGAATGAATGGTTCCATCTGAACAAGCGAATCATTGTGATGATGCATGTCCTGTTGATATTGACGCTGGTTGTCATGTTGACGGCCGGATTTTTCTGAGCCTTTCCACTGGGAGACCGGAATCTGAGCAAACGACATCAACAAAGAAAAGTCACTGAACTCAGTCGCATGTTGACCTATGTCCTGGGGTATCGGCCTGATGAATTCGGCCTGGTCCCCAATGAGGGAGGGTTTGTGCGTTACAGAGACTTGCTCAAAGCCCTGCATGAGGAAAACGGGTGGCGTCATGTGAGGCATTCCCATATCAATGAGATGCTGATGGGCCGGGATCGGGCACTCTTTGAAGCTGAAAACGACCGGATCCGGTCCCGGGAAAGGCATTGGGTCCTGAACACCGATAATGACCTTCCATTGCCCGGACTGCTGTATACACCCGTCCGGAAAAGGGCACATCCCGTCGTTATGGAAAGGGGTTTAAAGGCTGAATCCAACGCCTATATGGCCCTTTCCACCGACCGGAAAATGGCCCTGCGCATGGGCCGCCGCAAGGATCAACATCCGGTGCTGCTGGAAATCCCCGCTGCTGCGGCAGGAAAAAAAGGCGTGCTCATCTTTCCGTTTGGGGACCTGTATCTGGCGCCGGAGATTCCAGCGCATTTTATTGCAGGTCCCCTTCCATCAAAAGACCTGGTGGAAAAAGAGGAGAAGAAGGTCGACAAAAAACAAAAACCCCATGCGGGCCCCAAAACCGCGACCCCGGGCTCATTCATCCTGAACCCCCAAAGAGACCCGGACCCTTCAAGGAAATCCAGGGGGAAAAAGCGAAAGGGGTGGAAAGAAGAGGCCCGTAAAATGCGGAGAAGGCAAAAGGGGGTTTGATCACCCTGATAGGACTCACCCTTGATCGGTCTTATGCGAATAATCGGAAAGGGGTTTTTTGAATCCGCACCCCTTTTTTCTGCAGGTCACAAGGGGTTCATTTGCTTTTTTGGGCCGTTTGATGTTCAGTACCGGCGTGCCGCACTGGGGGCAAACACCGTCGTAGGGTTCATCCCAGGTGGCAAACCGGCATTTGGGATATTGATTGCAGGCATAGAACTTTTTACCTTTTTTGGAGGTCTTTTCCACCAGGGTTCCTGAGCAATCGGCCTCGGGGCACGGTACCCCGGTGCTCACCGGGTCCGGTGCCCAGATGTTTTTGCACTCCGGATAACCGGAGCAGGCCACAAAGGGCCCATAGCGGCCGGTTTTGGTGACCATGGGTTTGCCGCATTTTTCACAGGTCCCCTTTTCCTCGCCTGCATCGGAGGCGGCTTCAATAATAATCTTTCCTTTTTCATCTCGTGAAAAATTGGCGGTATTCCGGCATTCGGGATAGCCGGTACAGGCCAGGAAAATGCCGTTTCGGCCGGATTTTATGGCCATGGGGCGCCGGCATTTTTCGCAGGTGATTTCCGTTAAAACCTCACCTTTCATCCCTTCGGTGGCTTTATCCAGATCTTTTTCAAAGGAAGCATAAAACCGTTTGAGCACATCCGTCCATTTCTCTTTGCCCCGCTCGATCTGGTCCAGGTTATTTTCCATCTGCGCGGTAAAGGTTGTATTCAACACATCGGGAAAATTCTTGACCAGGAGATCCGTTACCA